>NZ_JAABNI010000003.1:0-43382 GCF_009915995.1 Proteus sp. G2618
GACCGTACCGCCAATACTGCCATACCCTTCATTAATCGAAAAACCGGTAATACTGTATTGAGTATGGTTATAGCCTTGAAGTCCTGCTCCCAAGAGGGCGTTTTCTGGTTTTGCGCCCCAGGAGCCCGCATTGGCACAACCGGAAAGTAACAGAGAAATGATCAAGAGCGTGGCAAGTTTAGGGTAAGTTTGCCAAATGGTTATTTTTGAGGACATACGGTGGGCTCCTTCATATTATGGGGTTCATTAATCGGGTATTCAGGATCACCATAGCTATAGCAAGAAGTGGTAATTTTCACCTCATTACAAGGTAAAAAATGAACATCGACACCACACACTTCTTTATCATATTGTGGGATTGGCACCCAAGCTTCATGACTGGAGGTATTATCGCGTAGCTTTTGTTTCCACTGATGATAGGCTTCTACTTCGTCAAAGTCAGGTGCCGGGAAAGGTAAGTTATTTCTATCCACTTTTTTCCATTGGATATGCGCCATTAAATTAGGACGCCATTTTTCGGGGATCATCACACAACAGACGGTTCCGCCAATACTGCCGTAACCCCCATTAATTGAAAAACCTGAAATTTCAAATTGAGTATGGTTATAGCCTTGAAGACCTGCTCCCAAGAGGGAGTTTTCCGTTTTTGTGCCCCAAGAGCCCGCATTAGCACAACCGGAAAGTAACAGAGAAGAGGCGAGAACTAATAATATTATTTTTAATTTAATCATTTTATCCACTTTATTTTTATAAAATAAGAATGACATATAAATAATTAATTTATGATTTGATACTTATATTAGAAAGTGAACTTACTAAAGTACAACCACAAGCACAATGGTGCCCTTCTAATGCAACTGCTCTTTTATTTATTGTTGAATTTTTTGCGCCTTCAATAATTCTATTTTCACCATGCTTATTACAAATAACCTTATCGCCAACACAAGCAACAGACTTTCCATATGCTAAATAGCTTCCTGTAATCACTTTTCCACCATAAGGATTTAAAGTATCTCCGACTCTAATTATTTTTTTCATTTTATGTTCTTTTTAAGCGTGAATTTTAAAAATAGTAATCTGAGTGGGTTAATTATTAGAATAGTATTTGCGAACATATTCTTCTATTGTACCCAAATGGTCACTATTATTGGCTTGAATAGCAAGAGCATATAGATGGTTGAAATTTTCTTCTTGAGTTATCGATGTGTTATTAAATTCAGAATATGCTCTTAATTCCTCTGCATCACTTATACAGCCAATTTTATTAATTTGTTCATCGTTAAATTGCATTGTTGGAAAAGACTTATCTTCAATCTCTGGATGATAACTCCCTAATAACCAACTCATATCATTGTCTCTATCTAGCCAGCCCCAAATAAAAGTAATATCAGTGAATCTTTTTTTTTGCTCAGGAGTGAGAATATCTTTTACTAGTGTTGGAAATACCCGTGTATCATAAAAGCGAAGCAAGCAAGATTTAAAGCCCCATTCAATTTCTGCAAGAGAAAGTAGAAATGTAGATAACATATTAAATGGAAGAGGAGATGATGTTATTAATAATCGAGGCTCTGAATAAAGTAATTCAAATAGTTCTTCTAATAAGATTAAATGTGTACTTTTATTCCACTCAATACGAATAAGTAGAGGAGCTTGTTCTAAAAAACCTTCTTCCGGCATATTAGTGAAAAGCGAAAACCATCTAATATCATTATCCATCTTGATTAAAGCTGGAACGATGGGATTTTCTAACCCAGCTTGGTCAATAACAATATCGAGATAATCTAGATGTGTTTTTTCTGAGATCAATTTTAATTGTTCTATCCATTGATCCGTTATTTCTTTTGATGGGGATTGTAATGTATTATTCACGGATAGCGACTCCCATAGCATTTTCTTGGGCTTTCTTTAAACACTCTTTACAAACAGATTGAGGAAGGTCTGGTAATGGGAAATCTTCACTCGCTGGCTCACTCCAAATATGTTGCCCTTTGAGGCTTAAACGACTCGGTGTATGAATTTCAATTTGGCCATCAGGCATTATTTTAATATATCCACCGCCACAGCCTAAAGTAATTCCATTTTTAGCAGTTAATTGAATATGACCTTGAGTTGATTGTACCGTAATATCTTTAAGTGCCGTTGCTTCGAAGATATCGCCATGTGATTCTAATTCAAAAGGTCCTTTTCCAGAGACAATGCGTATTCCTTCTTTTTGAGACAACATCGAGATTTGTTGATATGCATTTACTGCTATTTTCTGTGTACTTGATAGGTGCATTTCACCTTTTGTTTGAGCATAGAGTGCTTCAACACTTTGCATAAGTAGTGTTTCATTGGTAACAATACCTATTCCTTCTGGTGCATGCATTAAAATAGAAGGTGATGCTAGTTTATCGGTGTTTTTTAAAAGATTATCTAACCCTTCTTTTTCTGGTTGGAGATTGTGATGTGCTTGTGTGATTTCTCTACAATCATCTAACTGACTTATTGCTCCCTTGACTAAAGATATTGCAGGGTCCATTGCCAGCACTTCACCACCTGCTTTGGTTTGATTATCTGCACTAATAAACAATCCTTTACCTGCTCTTATTGCTCCCCAACTATCAGTGCGTAACTCAAAACCTTCACCACGTTTATCACGATTGGCATCGACAATATGACCTAAGCTTAATTGAGATTTACCCCCATATTCGGTACTGAGTTTAATATGCTCTTCACCGCGTTTATCTTCCATTCGCAGCTTATTATTTGCAGGAGTACGAATAACGTTACGTGTATTGTTTCTATCCGTTACATGATCGGGATGGCGCGAATCATGCAATGCATGGGCGATATAAGGTCGGTCTGGGTCGCCTTCATGAAAGGCGATAGCGACTTCAGTACCTTGAATTAACGGAAAATGCATCCCGTAAGTGTCACCGGCATAAGGTTTTGCCAAACGTACTGGCATACTTTCATAACCCATGGGTTTTTCATCACGGTCAGCATCAAATTTTACCCAATAAAAACCGTGTTCATTTTGGTGGGCGTAAATATCGTTATCTTTTGCACTCGTAATACGCGCAGTCAGTGTGCCTGTAATAATTGGACGAGGTTTAACAACTGGACGCCAACAAAGTGTTTCACTGTAAGGAATGGCATTAAACCACACTTGTAGTGCTTTTTCTCGACCACCACTAAAGCGTAGACGAGTGATTAAAATCGGTGATTGAAACACAGACGGTAATGATGAAGGTATTGCGTTATCAGTGATAGAAAGCACTTGGAGTGGTGATAAAAAGTCGGCATTACTTTCACCTTTTAAGCGCGTTTGTCGAGTGAGAAAACGTTCATGATCGAGTCTTGCCCAAAAGTTGGCAGTTTCTGCTTCAGGGGTGAGTTTATCGCCACGGGCAAGATGTCTTGCTTGGTAATGATAAACTTCACCATAGTGAACTTCATCCCCTTCACCACGCGTCATATCGGTGACTGCTGAGATCAAGGTGTCTTGTGCTTGACGATGGTTATAATCTTTGGTGAATACATTCTGTTCGACCACTTGATGGTGTAATGATAATCCCCATACGCTTTCTTGGTGGTTATCATTCATGCCCGATGGGCTATTTAAAGGCAGTGTTTTATCAAAAGTGTAAGCACTTTGGCGATCGGCAAAACGGATGACTTCAGTTTGTGTTTGGTCTTGCAAATAGAATGAGTAAAAAATACCAACTTCACTTAATAGTCGTTCTATAAATTGACGATCACTTTCATTGTATTGATTAATTTGCTCGCGTTTGGGATAGTCATTTTTAAGTGTAAATTCAAACTCCCAATCTTTAAAATTATGCTCACGTAAAATTTGGCTTACAACATCGGGCACAGATTGATTGAGGAAAAATCGATGAGAGCGGATTTGATGACGTAATAATGCAAAGACAGGCTCAATAACGAGTTGATAACGCGCTTCATCCACCGAACCTGATAAACGCCGAAATTGTGTGATAACACCATGAACGTGTTTGGTGATAGGCTCTTGCGTTGCCAAGTCGGTAATACTGTTAATTGGCGGTGTAAAAGATAGCGTTGCACTACGGCGCAAGAGTTGTTGTGGCTGTAAATCTTGAGCTTGGCAAGTAAAGGTAATTTGATAATGGTAGGTATCACTTATTGCTTCGCGTCCAGTGAAGTGTTCTACATCAAATAAAACATCACATCCTTGTACATTAAGATGATAGCGATTTTGTCCAATCAGTGTATTTTTTACGAGATCAATTATGTTCATTCTCAATCTCCAGTTGTTTATCTAATATCTGTTTTTTTGTTGGCAACTCATCACTAAAACTCAATGTAATACCTTCTTCTTCATTAAAACCTAAAATTACATACTGTGATTTTTCAGCATTGGCTTGGCGTAAAAGGAGCTGCTGGCTAAGAATAGGGAGAATTTGTTGATTAAGCAGGCTATCGATATTTCGCGCACCTGTGTCTGGTAATAAACAGGCATCTACAATGGTGTCGTAAAGGGTTTCTTCGACAATACCTGTTAATCGATAGTGAGTGTAAAGTCGCTTGATCACATTTTGTAATTTCATCTCAACAATAATGCGTAGTGCCGTTGCATCAAGGGGACGGTAAATTAATGTTTGGAAACGAGCCAGTAGTGCAGGTTGAAAATGATCACGTAAAATAGGGCGCAGTGTTTCTTGTAAATCGCTATCTGTACTTAATGGTGACTCTTCCAGTTGTTGCATTAAATAATCACTGCCTAAATTTGCGGTCATTAAAATAACGGTATTACGAAAATCAATTTCACGACCTTCACCATCACGCATAAAGCCTCTATCAAATACTTGATAGAAAAGATTGAGAACATCGCGATGTGCTTTTTCAACTTCATCTAATAACACAATGCTATAAGGGCGTTTTCTTACTGCTTCGGTTAATACACCACCTTGACCGTATCCAACATAACCTGGAGGCGAGCCTTTTAATTGACTGACAGTATGTGCTTCTTGATATTCAGACATATTGATAGTAATTAGGGATTTTTGACCACCAAACAGACATTCCGCCAGCGCAATGGCGGATTCTGTTTTACCTACACCACTTGGACCCACTAATAAAAATACGCCTTGAGGGCCGTTTTCAGACACTAATCCTGTTCTAGATGCACGTAGACGTTGTGCTAACGCGAGTAAAGCACTGTCTTGTCCAACAACATATTTTGATAAGTTACTTTCTAGCTCTAATAGGCCGATTTGTTCATCTTTAAGAAGACTTGAAAGTGGAACACCTGTCCAATCGGCAATAACCGTTGCTACTGTGCGAACGTCTACATCAGGGTTTAAAAGTGGTGCTTCTTGTTGTAATTGTGAGAGTTGTTGCTGTAACTGTGCCGATGTTTCGGTATTTTCGGGATCTTGTCTGCTTTCAATTAGCTGATAGATAATCTCTTTTTCTTGCTCAAAACGCTGTTCTAAGGATTCAAGTTGAAGTGCTAGTTGGGCATCTTGAGAAGATAAATCAGATAACTTGGTTTGATTGGTTAAATTACCAATAGTGATGTCATCAAGTATCGCTTTTTGTTCTAGTTCAAGCGCATAGCGCTTGGCTTTAATGCGAGTGAGTTCTTCAGGTAAGGTATCTAAACTCATTCGAATACGCGCACTGGCAGTATCAAGTAAATCCACCGCTTTATCAGGAAGTTGGCGACCAGTTAAATAACGGCGAGATAAAGTGACTGCAGCTTTTACTGCATCATCAGTAATGTGTACGCCATGATATTTGGCATAACGAGATTTTAATCCTCGTAACATTAAAAAGGCTTTTTCATCATCAGGCTCGTCAACTTTAACGATTTGAAAACGACGTTCTAATGCAGCATCACGTTCAAAATATTGTTTGTATTCAGACCAAGTGGTTGCGGCGATAGTTCGTAGTTCACCGCGAGCCAATGCGGGTTTTAATAAGTTAGCTGCATCAGCACCACCGGCTTGATTACCTGCACCAATAATTGTATGCGCTTCATCGATAAAAAGTAGAATTGGTGTGGGTGATTGTTGAACGGCATCGATAACATTTTTTAAACGCTGTTCAAACTCACCTTTTACTCCCGCCCCCGCTTGTAATAGACCTAAATCTAGAGTGCGTAATGAGGTGGTTTGTAAACTGATAGGAACATTTTTTTCTGCTATACGTAACGCTAATCCTTCAACAAGTGCAGTTTTACCTACACCAGGCTCACCAACAAGAATGGGGTTATTTTTACGACGGCGAGAGAGAATATCGACCATTTGACGAATTTCATCATCTCGACCAAATACAGGATCAATTTCACCCAGTCGTGCTTTTTCTGTCACATCAAGAGTGAATTTATTTAATACTGCCTGTAATGCGTCACTAAGAGTGTGACCAATAATGGCGTTATCTGTTGTTGAAGATGGCGCATTGGTTTCATTATGTTGTTTAAGAGGAGCTTCAGGTAAATGATTATGTGAAGCCAATTGTTGAACTTCTGGTCTTTCATCGGATTGGGCATCAAGTAGAGGTCTTAATCGTTGTAGTTGTGTCTCACCTAATGTCATTAAAGGCCAAAGTGCGTCGAGTGGAATTAATGCTGGCTGTTTGGTCATAGTATGCAATAAGTGCACACTGCGGATCTGCTCGATATCTTCATCAAGAGAAGCAATGACCCATGCATTTTTAATTAATTCTAATAAGGGTTTGGATAATTGAGGGCGGCTACGTACAGAGCGGGGCAATTTATCAATTGCATCAAGTAAGCTTTGCCAAAGTGCAGATAAATCCCATTCGTAGCGACGTGCTAATACAGTGATATCACTTTCGCCAAGTTCTAGAATTTTTAATAGCCAGTGTTCAATAGTCACTTCTGCATGGGCACGGGTTTGGCATAATGAGGCCGCCGCTTCTAGCGCTTTTGCACAATAAGGATTTAACCGACGCAATAGCATGACAGATTGATTTTCCATATTTTCTCCCAGTAATGAAGTCCCTATTGAGGGAATTTAGGTACGCTACCGCCCTTAGCCGTAGACCGAGGCTCATAAGGTATACTCGTCATATTTCAAGTTGTAACGTTGTTGACTATGCTCACTCGCACTAGCCACATACTCCAGCTCCTCGTCATATTTCAAGTTGTAGCGTTGTTGACTATGCTCACTCGCACTAGCCACATACTTTTGTATGTTCCTAGCGGCTCATTCCTTTGTCGCCTAGCTACACCTTGAACTATTTAGAGTATTTGCTCGTTGTGCTTCAAATAGTGTTATTACAATAGTTTGCTGTTAAAACAGGCGGTTAACCGCCTGTTTATTTTTTGTTTTACGCAGTAGCGCGTTCATTCCATGAATCTGAATGAATGATATTTCCGTCTTTGTAAGTCCAAGTGATTTTTTCGTAACGCAATTCAACTTCTTCAAGGTGATTGTGTTTTTCTTTAGTCGGATCTTTGATGTTGTGCATCTTAGGAGCCACTTTGACTACCTTGACGTTTTCAAGCGTAGTGTTGAAATATTCAACTTCTTGGCCTGCATCATCGATGCGATACCATTTAAACTCTGCTTTTTTCAAGGTCTGCCCAGTTGTAACTGCCTTGTATAAATACGGGCTGGAAGCATCAATTTCTTTTACGAAAATAAATGGAGTATGGATACGTGTACCAGTTAATTTGCCAGTATTGTTATCTGTTGGAATGTACAAGTTGTGATCTTGAGCGACGACTTCGATACTACCTTCACGATCTTGAACATTAACAGAGCCTTTGATATCCGCATTACCGTCATCTTTTAACCAGAGGTATACAGGAATAGCCATAATTACATCTCCTTTCTAGGGTTTAGTTGCCACCATCCTTCAGTGGCGTAAGGTCATCAGCTAATACCTGACAAGCATCGGCTTGAGGTATCAGGCGAATTTCAACTCGACGATTACGAGCCCGACCATCGAGTGTTGAATTGTCTGCAACAGGCTGATGCTGACCATATCCTTGCACTGCAAAGCAAGATGGTGCGATATCACTGGTTTTGATCATCCAATCACGCACGGCTTCAGCTCGTTTAAGAGAAAGTTTTTGGTTTAAATCAGGATTACCGGTGTTGTCGGTGTAGCCTGAAATGACAATTAACCAACCCGGTTTGGCTTTTATATTGATAAGCGCATCAACAAGTACTTTGGTGGCCTCATTTTTTAATTCGTATTGACCAGATGCGAAGAGGGCAAGGCTATCTAACGTCACCATTTCAGGAACTTCTTGCACGATGATAGGAGCTGGTGGCAGTGGTGGAGCCCATGAACTAAGCAAGGCGTGCAAGTAAGGTAAGATGTTATTGCCTTGATATAACGCTAAAGAGTAGCGAGCAGGAATACCTTCTCTTTGCCAATGAGAGAGAAACGTTGCATCTGAAAGTAACTGTTGATAAGCCACTTTTTTAGGTTCTAAATTCTCATCAGTAATACTTTTAAAGTGGTTGATATCATGACTGTTATCGTAAATTAATTGCTTGTTGTGATGGTAGCTACCTGAGAGAGCACCAATAAGAAATAACCCACAAATTACGCCAACAACACCAAAGGTAGTTTCTATTTTTAGTAAATTGATATCGTGAGAGAGTTTATTAATCACAATGTCCGGTAGCGGTAATTCGTCGCTGTTATTTGATGCATTGGTAATAGTCGGAGATAACGTAGTTTTGTGGTGAATAAATTGAGCCCAGCTGTTATCTGAAATGTTAGGTACGGTCGTAAATTGCATCGCCCAAGCAACAGGAATAAGGCTTGGAGCACCAGATTGAGCAACAGTGAGCAAAGGAATAAATTCACTTTTTAACCAAGCAAGTAATTGATCAAGCCAAAGTGCCATAGTGAGTTGGTTTTCGGTTTGTTCAGTATTTTGTGACAACCATGTTGAAACAGGTTGTGTCGCTAAATTATCAGAGATAACCAGTAATTCTGGTTGGTCACTTAAATAGGTTATCCATGGTGTAGTGTCATCAAAATGTGAATTGAGGTAATTAACTGGGGAGTTAAGATAAAGCGTCACCCAAAAAGGTAATGTTTTACCTACTTTTTTATTGCTTTCATGAATAGCGCGACGCCAATTAAGTATTTCTTGAGTCACTTCTTCTTGTTGTAATAGTTGTTCAGGTAATAAAGCGTATAACAGTGACAATCGGCGTAATTGTAAGGGAGCAATATCAACAATATGTTGAGTGATGTTGATCAAATCGATAGGAGAAGAGGCGCAAATATACCAACCTTTAGCTGTCTCTCGATAGGTTTGATTTTCATGAAAAAGAGCTTGTGATTGACCACAAACAATAATAACTGCACCTTGATAATTATCAGGAGGGAGCTGGTTTGTAAGTGCATCTTTAAGGTAAGGAGTACTTTTTTGTTGGCGGAAAAACCAAACCCACAAAGTCAGTGTGACGATACAAATAAATGCCGTCAGAAAAAAGGAGATCTCTTTACCAAAAGACCAAAATCCCCAAAGCAACCACAATAATAAGCTTGCTGAAAACAATGTAATACACTGTTTTATCCTGTTTTTTTGCATCACTTTCCTTGAATTACCCATTGTTGAAGTAAATTTTCTAATGACACAGAAAAGCCCCACCAGAGCATTGCAATCACCACAATTCCCCCAAACCAACCTAGCCAATAAATATGGCGGCGATTCATTCGATGCTTGGGTTTCATCACTAAAGGTAAATCACTTGATAGTGCATAGGCGGGAAGTTGGGTGTTAAGTAACTCAATTATTTGCTCTCGCTCTGGAGCATCGGTTTGGCGATATTTGCCGACAAAACCAAGCGTAATAACACGATGAAAACAGATAAGCACATCATGGTTTGGTGCGGGTTCATTTAATAGATCACGTAACCTATCCCATAGTTTGTCACCAGCTTCTAACGTATTGAAATACTTGGCTTGTAATGGGGATTGTATCCACTGTAAATAGCCATCATCACGCTCAGTTCGGTTCATCACACTTTCATCAATTAAGGCACACTGTGCATAAAGCATGTTTTCAATGGCGGATTGGGAATAGCCTTTTTCTACGAGCTGTTGGCGTGTTTTATCAATATGTTCACAGACGCGCCGATAGAAAGCTTTACCATCAGTAATTTCGGCACCTTGACGCAGCTGGCATACCATTAACCAAGTATCAGCAAAAAGCATATCAACCATGTTATTTTTAGCTGTTCTTGTATTCGTTATCATGAGCGAAGCACCGCAAAAAGTTCGAGTTGAATTTCACCTAATGTTCCCGGTACATAAAAGGCACAATGACCTGAAGACAACATGGCTTGACCTGCAGGATTATTAAGTTCAAGCGCAAAATAGTGATTTTCTAAACGCAGTGGAATAGCAGCAGGAACATGTGTTAACGGTTGTAGTGGAATACCGTTAAGTGCAACGTTAACCACACTAGCAACATCGTCATTACTGCCTGCTTTACAAAGCAATGGAAATTGCGTGATCAATAAATGAGCTGGTAATGCAGAACGTACGGAAAGATAGAAATCAGCGTCTTCGCGTAAGCGAGGATCATGCAATTCACCACGCCAGAAAGGTCCTTCTTTATCAAGGGCAATACTAATCACACGTGAAGGTAAACTCGCTTCTAATAGGGTATTAAGTAAGCTAAATAAAGGTGGAAAAACTTGTTCAGGGAATGAGTGTTGATAAAGAGGGATATCACCATTTTCATGATCGAGTGAAAATGTCAGTAGTGCACCCGCTAAACGTACTAATTCACGATAAAGAAGTTCAGGGTGGCGACCCATTGATGAGAGTAATTCGCTTAATACTGGTTCAGCGCTATTAATCGCATTGAGTAGCCAAAAAAGCGAGACATCAGCAACCGCAAAATCTGCCATTTGCTCATTATTTTCTCGACGCATAGTCATTAGGCGACGGCGCTTTGCGACTAAGCGATGCATGAATTCTGAAAACAATATGGTTAATTCATGGCTCGCACTACAACTTAATAATGGTGGAATAAAATGCTTATCTATTTCCCATGCACCTTGTGCATTGCGAATTAATCGAGACACCGGACAAGTCATATATGCGCTATTTTCTTCATGGGCATAACGCAAAGTAATACTGTGGCGTAATACAGCGATGTCCGTTTGTTCTTGCCCAATCAAATCTTGTACTTTCATCCACTCTTGATAGAACTGTTGTGGTCTATCAGAGCGTCCCTCTTGCATAAGGTTGCCACCATTGGCTTGCAATAAAGGTAATGCAAGAACGATATCAAGTGCTTGATGTTGAGAGTAATGGCTGAGTTCATTGACTGGCGGTAAATTGTCAGCCAGTGTCGTATCGATTAGTGTTCCATCAGGAAAACGCACAATTAATTTTTGTGCGCTAAGGCGTGAAATAGTTAAAGCACTTTCATCAAATTCAGCACAAATCACGCCCCATGTTGATGCAATCGTCATATTGGCGATAGTGCTAATGAGATAGCTATCCCATCTTGCTTGTTGTTGAAATTGCTGAGGAGCCAAAAAGGCCCCATCACTCCAGAGGGGGCGGTATATTTTCATCCGTGCTTCACCTTATGCTTTCGCTTTTGGCATTTGAGATACTAACGAGAGATCAACATCCATTCCTTCCACTTGGAAGTGAGGAACGGCATACAGTTTCACTCTGAAAAACCCTGGATTATCTTCAATATCTTCTACAACCACTTTGGCATCGCGAAGTGGGTGAGAAGCTTGTAAATCATCACTTGGATCAGTCATTTCAGTAACTAAACTACGAACCCAATTGTTTAATTCGAGCTCTAATAAGCGACGATCTTTTGTGGTACCGATGTTTTCACGCTGAATTAATTTCAGATAATGAGCAATTCGTGAAAGGAGGAAGATATAAGGTAAACGAGCATTGATACGGCTATTTGCAGTTGCATCAGCGGTATCATAAATAGCGGGTTTCTGCGCAGAGTTTGCTGAGAAGAAACAAGAGTAATCACGGTTTTTGTAGTAGGACAAAGGAATAAAACCGAGATTAGCAAATTCAAATTCTCGAGTTTCAGGGATCATGACTTCAGATGGAATTTTGACCTGACTTCCTGTTCCTAAATCATAAAGATGAATAGGTAAATCTTTTACAGCGCCGCCAGCCTGAGGACCACGAATTTGTACGCACCAACCATTATTAATAAAGCTTTTAACCATATTGGCAGCAAAAGCAAAGGTTGCATTTGTCCACAAATATTTCTCATGATCTGGGCCTTTTACTTCTTCAATATAGTTAAAACTGCGTACAGGAACGGTTTCTGGGCCATAAGGTAGGCGACCTAAAACGCGGGGCATTGTTAAGCCAATATAGCGGGCATCGTCAGAGTCGCGGAAAGATTTCCATTTGATATATTCAGCACGGTCAAAGTAGTTGCTGATGTCTTTAATGGCAGCGACTTCTTCCATAGAGTCTTTACCAAAAAATGCAGGGCCAACAGAGCCAACAAATGGCATGTGAGCAGATGCTGATATTTTTGCAATATTGCGTAATAGTGCAATATCTTGTGGACTACGATCAAACTCATAATTAGAGATAATCGCGGCAATAGGTTCACCACCAGGGGTGTCATATTCTTCGATATATGTATGGTGATAAAGGCCACTTTGAATAGTTTCAGGGCAATCTTCAAAATCTTGGCGTAAATCGTCTTTGGCGACATCAAGTAATTCGATTTTTACATTTTGGCGAAAATCAGTGCGATCCACTAAGAATTTTAGTCCACGCCATGCTGATTCTATTTTTTGGAAATCGGCATGATGCATGACTTCATCAAGTTGCTCACTAATTTGTCTATCTAAATCTGCAATATGGTGATCAAGTAGATTTCTATCTAAACGTTCAATTCTTTGACCCGAAGATTTCAATCGGTCGAGAAAAACTTGAACAGCGACAGTAACGCGCTCATTTGCTGTTGTATCTGCCAGAGCACTATTGTCTTGGAAGATATTAATATCACTCACCTGAGAAACGGGTGTGAGGTTGATTTTCTCAAAGAGTGAGGCGTAAACACCGCTATTGGCGGGCTCATCAAGTACAGTTGTTGTACTTTTCGAAATACTTTCGCTATTAACTGACATAAGCATAATCCTGTAATGATAAAACCCAATTAGTCTTTTTTCGGTGCGAGTTGAGATAACTCTTCGCGTAATTCATCACTTAATGCAGGATCTTTAAGGATATTTTCGAGTTCACGGCGAAAAGTGATGTTATCAAGGAGGTTAGATTTCAAATCACGTAAGAGATTACGCATTGCTAACATGGCGCGAAGTTGCGGTATTTGGCGAGCAACTTGTTCTGGTTCAAAGTCTGTCATCTCTTTAAATGACAGATTGATACTTTCCTCACTACCATCATTAGCTAATGTGTTTTTTACAGTAAGGTTGACGGAAGGGGAAAATTCAGTAAGAACGCTGTTGAAGTTATTTTTATTAATGTTGACCTTTTCCCTTTCTGAAAGAACGCGTTTATCCTTTCCGTTGCTGTAATCACCAATGGCCAATAGTTTTAAAGGCAGCTCAACTTTTTTCTGTGCACCACCTGTATGTAAGTCGAGTTTTATATTTACCCGCGCTTTAGGAACTTCATTTTGAAAACTATCTGACATAATAAAATCCTTATATTAAACGAATAAAGGATCTCTTGAGAGTGGGAATATTAAGTAATTTCACTACCAAGAAATTTATCTTAAGGTATTCTTTTTATATTCAATAAAATTAAATAAATCAATTTATCTTAATGTTTTTAAGAAGTATCTCTAAAATTAAAATGAAATAGAAAGAAAGAGTATTAAGAATTATTAGAGATATATTCTATATAAATATCAGAATATGATTTTTATATTGTATTTTATTTGAATATTCGATGGTATATTCCTATATTGAGTCGTTTTAGTTATCTTGGTTAGTATATGTACATAGCAATACATCTTATTGATAACAATTAGGTATAATGACTCGTGTTACTTTATTTGTGTGCGGATAATAAAAAAAGGAAATAAAGAAATAGAAATGAAGAAAGTGAATTAAAATAAGCGTAATATTTTACACTTATTATTTTATAGTGATTAGTGCTTATTTTATTAAGTATAAACAACCAAAATAAAAAGTTTTTACTTGTATTATTATTAAAATATATTGACCTCGAATTGTTACTGTTTTATCTGTTTTTTATAATAAATAACTATTTTTATAAACATAAATTAAAATTATTCATTTAATTTTTTATTTCTGATTTATAAAATTAAAAATAATTTATCAATCTCTTTATGACAGTATTTTCTGCCATAAATTGAAACAAAATAAGTGTTAATAATCTTTTTTTGATTAATTAACGTACAGTTTTTTTTATGTATGCATAGAGAGAAAGAAGCAGAGAATAATTAATGACTAGATTAGTGTTTATAGTGTTATAGACAATGGCTTTGATAGGTATAAAAAAGGGGAGTTAATCCCCTTTATATCGTTAATAATTAATTTAGCTATTTTAGGTAGTCTAATGGCCAGTGTTTAAAATAAATATGATTAGCTTGCCAGTCTACTTTTTCTGTATTGTCGCTTAATAAATGGCGAGCTACGGTAAAGGCAAATTCAAAACTTACGCCTAATCCTTTTGCACTGATAAATTTACCATCTACAACAACATCTTGATCAAGATAATTGCCATCGTCATATTTATCTGCCAATTTATCGCCTGTGCTGTAATTACGACCTTCAAGAAGATGATGTGCTGCTAATACTTTTGCTCCAGAAGAGCATAACGCACAAATATATTTATCTTCGGCAATATGACGTTTAATAAATTGAATAACATGCTCGTTAGCGCATAAACGATCGGTGCCTTTAGGGCCACCCGGCATCATTATTGCGTCATAGCTGTGTGTCATTTTTTCAGTTAATAGAAAATCAGCACTGATTTTAGTTTCAAAATAAGTATTTAATACCAAGGTATCCATGCAAGAAAGCACATCAACATGAATATCAAGACGGCGCATGATATCAATAAAAACAACAGCTTCACCTTCTTCAAATCCATCAGCTAATAAAACGGCAACCTGTTTCATTTTATTTATCCTTTATCTGTTTTTAGTAATGAGTGGATACTCTGAATATGATTAACAATGGTTTCTTTATCTTGTTTATCAATCGTATCAGCTGTGGCAATCCAGCTTCCTCCGCAAGCAACAACTTGTGGAATAGCAAGGTAATCACTCACGTTATTTAAACTAATTCCACCCGTTGGCATAAATTGCATTTGTGCGTAAGGTGCCGCAAGTGCTTTTAACATTTTTATACCGCCAGAGGCTTCTGCTGGAAAGAATTTAACTAAGGTTAAGCCTCTTTCAAGAGCAACTTCTATTTGGCTTGGACTGTTAATTCCCGGCACAATGTCGATGCCATTATTTAGACAATAATCAACTGTACTTGGGTTATAACCTGGCGAAATGACAAAGCTTGCTCCGGCTTCTTTTGCCATATCTGCTTGTTGTGCTGTTAATACTGTTCCTGCGCATAAAATAAGCTCAGGAAAATGCTCATGCATTAGCTTAATCGCTTTAACTGCCGCAGGTGTACGAAAGGTGATTTCGGCAACAGGTAACTGATTTTGGGTTAGAATTTCACCCAGCCAGATTGCATCTTCAGCGCGATTAATTTGGATCACGGGGATCACTTTCAGTGAGGAAAGTGTATCAACAATTGACTGTGTCATAGTTATCCTTGATTAATGTATAGAATGAATCGGTGACTTTATGAGGGATGATGGCGCCATGATGTTGAATAACGAGCCCGGCTAATGTATTTCCCCATAAACAGCAAGTTGGTAAGCTGTGATTTTGTAGCCAAGCAGCAATAAAGCCAGCATTAAACGAGTCGCCTGCAGCGGTAGTATCAACAACAAGATCAATCGGTTTGGGAGAGATATAGCCGGTATCTATGCCATCGGACCAGAAAGCGCCATGAGCACCGAGTTTGACAATCACGTTTTGATTACCCCATTGATGAAGGCGTTGTGCAATATCTTGTTCTGTCAAAACGGGTTGTTGCCAAAGCATTTGCTCATCATCACCCGTAACTAAAGCGATATCGCTAAGTCTGTACAATTTTTCAAACCACTCTTGTGCATGAGGTATTGAATCCCATAAGCGAGGTCGATAATTTGAATCCACAATTAAAGTAATCCCACGCTGTTTAAGGTGGATTAATTGCGCGAGTAGAGACTCTTTTCCTTCCGGCGTTAAAATAGCAAGAGAAATTCCGCTGAGATAAATCACACTATTATCAGGAAGTGCATTAAGATGTGCTACAAAGCGGACATCAGTTGCAATATAACGTGCTGCAGCATCATTACGCCAATAGTGGAAGCTACGCTCACCATAAACATCAATTTCAATGGCATATAGGCCGGGGAGTTTTTCGGGAATAGTAATAACAGATTGGCAGTTAATTCCTTCTTCTTCCCATGCTTTTTGCATTAAGGCACTGTAAGTATCAGTGCCTAAACCTGTCATATAGTACGGATGTAATGTAGGGATAAGTCGCGCTAAGTACAGCGCTGTATTTAGCGTATCACCACCAAAGCGCTGTTGTTGTGGTAAAAAAGGTTGACCACTAAGCTCTATCATACATTCGCCAATAATGGCGACAGCTCTATTTGTTTTCACAGTTTCCCATCACTTTTACAGACACGAATTTTATCTGCAACCACTGCTTTCATTGCGGCTTTACCCGGTACAAGGTAATGACGAGGATCACTTGCATCAGGGTTATCCAAGAAGTACTGCTTGATTGCGTTAGAGAAAGCTATTTTCAGTTCAGTTGCGACGTTAACTTTGCAAATACCCAAGTCAATACAACGGCGCACATCTGCATCAGGAATACCGGATGCACCATGAAGAACTAAAGGGATGTCTGTTTTTTGACGAATAATTTCTAAGCGAGCAAAGTCGAGATGAGGTTCATGTTTGTACATGCCATGTGCTGTACCGATTGCAACGGCTAATGAGTCAATTCCTGTTGCTTTGATAAATTGTACCGCTGAATCAGGATCGGTGAATAAGGCATCTTTTGTATCAACGATAAGATCATCTTCCTGTCCTCCAAGACGACCTAATTCAGCTTCTACAGTGCAATCCCAATGATGGCAGAAATTGACAACTTCTTTGACGATGCGAATATTTTCTTCGAAATGAAAATGAGAGGCATCGATCATAGCGGATCGCACACCTGAAATAACTTTATGACAGATATCAGGAATATCTTCATGGTGATCTAAATGTAGGGCAACAGGGATACGATATTGTTCTGCGGCTTGCTGACAAATAGAGATCAAATAATCACTACCTGCATAAGCAAAGGTGCTTGGTGTACCAGCTAAGATAACAGGTGATGCCATTTCAGCAGCCGTTTCCATCACAACTTGAATAGTTTCCAAGTTATGAATATTAAAAGCAGGCACAGCATAATTTTCACGCTGTGCTTTATTGAGCATATTACGAGTAGAAACCAGATACATGTTTGCCTCTCATCTTTCGTTTAATTACGAATTATAATAAACGAAAGTAATAGAAAGGTAAAAGATCTAAATCACATTTTTATTGCCTTCGCACTGAAAGCAAATGAAAGATAACTAGAAAAAATGGGCCATTTTAGAGCTATAACTGGTGATCCCTTTGCGTAATAAGTTGTTTTTTGGTCGTCTTGATTGTCCTATCACGGTTTCAGCGACTTTTTGTGCTAAGGTCTGTTTTTCTAAACGGCGAGTTAACGGTGTTTGTTTTTCCGTATAATCTTCACAAAAAATGACACTCACTTCTTGTGTTGCTTTCACTCCAGTTACTAAAGCTTGGATAGATGGAATTTCGAAACGAAAGTTATCTTTTTCGATAGGCAAAGGAAGTGAAGGCGTTTGCCATAAATTGATACGATCAGCACAATAAAGCGCGATAATCACGGCGCGTAATGACCAAAAACTACTAGCAGGACCACTGTAGTTATCAACCAAACGAGGATCGTGAGTAAATAAGCCTTGAGTAGGGGCGCCATTTTTTAATGCGCCTTGAGAAATGAAATAACGTAGACTACTTTCAAAAGCGCGTTTTGCCTCGCCTATTTTCACTGAAGGACAGTGTAAATCGACACCTGCTAATAATGGAGTAGAAACCGCAAGGCGATAGCAGGCACTACGACCAAAAAAAGGAATACCTTTTGGCGTCATAAAATAAAGGTAGTGCTGATTAAAGGTATTAAGTGATTGAGTAATAAATGTCGTATCAAATTGAGGATCAATTTGCGCTAACCAATACAACGAATAGTAAAAACCCCACGCATTGTAGTAATCATAATTACCTTTTGCACCATCACGAAACCATCCATCGCCAACATAAAACTCTTTTAATCGTTCATAGCGCCAATGGGCAATCGTGTCTTTTCCTGTGAGTGCTTTAATAACGAATTGGACGGTAAGAGGGAAGAAATGCCAGTTATTATCGACAATCTTGCAGTGATTAACTTGTTCGAACCAAGCAATAATTTGTTGTTGTGTTGCGAGTGTTAATGTATCCCATACCCATTCACGGCTTATCCAAAGAGTAAGTGCTAAATCAGATGCTTCACAAATTCGTTGATCGTAATCTTCAAGTTTTCCCCAATATCCTTTATGAAGTGGATCAGTGCCATGAATAAAGCTTTGTTTGATCATTGAAGGTAAGTTGAAAGATTGCTGATTTAATCCCATCAACATACTTTTTTTGCTACTAACAGTCCATGCAGCAAGTAGAGGAAGTACTCTGCTAACACCTTCAAGAGCATCAGTTCTTGCCGTTTGTTGCCCTGGACTTCCTGGGTAATAAGCATGAGAGTAACCCCAGACTTGGTAATGATGAAAAGCCTGTGTGACATACTGTGTCAGCATTTCACATAAAGAGAAAAGCGACCGATTTTCATCATTAAAAAAGTCAGTGATTGTTTTATCATAGCGACGATAAGCCGATTTTCTGACTAATCGTCGAATGATATTTTCCTTAAATAAGCGTTGGTAGATTTCTACGTTTGGGTGCTCATAAGGGAGTTTGGGTCGTGCTGAAGATGCAATTTTAATAGCCATTTTCGTATCTCAGAAAAAAGACGCATCCTTGCGAAACAAAACGGAGGTTGAATATTAAGGTTTTGCAGAATCCACTAATATTTGATAGTGATCTTGTCCCCAAAGAACAGGCTTTGGCTTATCTTTGATCCACTGGTAATACGCATTTTTTAGCTCTACCACTTTTTGTGGATTTTGTTTGGCAAGATCAATAGATTCGGACGGATCGTTTTTATCGTTAAAAAGTTGAGGCTGATTTTTCCCGTCATCATAAAAATAGAGCGCCCATTCACCGTCACGTACAGCCCAAGCACCTTTAGAGAGTTTTTCTAAATTAGGATTTGTAGGCGGTGTTTTACGTTGATAGGTTATCCATTGGTGATATCCATGCCAAAACTCTTGGTTTTCTTCGCTGTAATGTTTAGTGCCAGGACCTGCCCAATAAAGGTAGTTGTGAGGGGATTTTGTTGTTTCACCTTTCAGTAAAGGCATGATGTTTTTCCCTTCAACATTTAGATTGCCAGGAATAGTAATACCTGCTGTTTGCAGCGCAGTCGGTAAAATATCAAGTGCAGAGATCATCTCATCACTTTTTGTGCCAGCAGGAATAGTTCCGGGTTGATAGGCAATAAAAGGCACTCTAACGCCACCATTAAACATTTGCCCTTTAAAGCCTCTATCCATCGCATTCATTGGCATTGGTGATTCATTAACTGCGCCATTATCTGATAAGAAAAAGATCAGCGTGTTTTCTAACTCACCGTTTTCTTTTAACTTTGCAATAATTTGACCAATTCCTTCATCAGCTGCATTTAAGGCTGCGAAGTATTTGTCTGCTTCAACATTACCAGTATCAAATTTCTCCATATATTTAGCGGGTGAAGCTTGTTCTAGTGGAATATGAGGAACACTGTAGGAGAGATTAATAAAGAAAGGTTTATCTTTGTGTTCATCAATAAATTTTAATGTTTCATCTGTTAAAAGATGCGTGGTATAGCCCGGAGCTGGGACATTGACACCATTACGCCAAAAAGCAGGCGAATTCCATAAAGCTACACCTGATGCGTAATAGCTAAAGTCATAATCAAAACCACGCTCATGAGGAGCATAACCTGCTTCTGGCGTTGAAATCATGTTATCGTGATAATCACGTGTTTGCTTACTTTCATTAATTTTCGGTTTGCGAATAACTTTTGCATTATGCCATTTACCAATACTGGCGGTGGCATAGCCATTTTCTTGGAAAAGTGAAGGTAATAGTTTGATATCTTGGGGAATACCTAAAATGGCATCGTCATTACTGTAAGTACCAAAGCTTGCTGGAGAGCGCCCAGTAAAGATACCCGCTCGGGAAGGGCCACAAACAGGATGGGCAACAAATGCATTGGTCATTTTAGCGCCATTTGTGGCCATTTCACTGACATTGGGCATAGCAATGCGCGCCGCTTCTACCATTTTATTTATATCGCCTTCATAACGTGGCGGTGTGGATCTTTGCGCTAATGCATTAACATCTAAGGTATCCAGTACAAAATCAAGTTGTCCTGTACCTAAATCATCCATCACTATCAGTAAAATATTCGGCTTTTCAGGTGTACCACCTGCATTGGCTGATATTGGGATGCTTAAACACGACGTGGCAATCAGCCCCGCGAGTAAGCTTTTTTTAACAGAAGGTAAGATCACGGATTGTCTCCAGAATAAACAAGATAAAATAAAAAGAGTTACTTTAAGTAGTTTTTTTTCATCGCAGGAAGTGCATCACTAGCAAGACCTCCGCGTGAAATAGCTTGTTGCATTAATTGCATGCCTATCGCGGTATGGTGAAATATTTTTTTATAAGAGCGACATAGGTAGTTATGGCGATGTTTTTCGCCTTCAATAGCAATAATGCGATGTTTAGGGCAACCGCCATAACATAAGCTTTGCACTTCACACTGTTTGCAAAGGCTAGTTTGTTTATCATATTTATTTTGACCAAAGCGCTGTTGCTGTTTTGATGTAGCTAAATGAGCAAGGCTATTTTGATGAATATTGCCCAAATTATTGGCGGGATAAACATAGTGATCACAAGAGTAAACATCACCATTGGCTTCAATGATCAATGCCTGACCACAGGTTTTAGATTGAATACAAGTTGATGCGGGATAACCCATCCATGTGCCTAATAAACTATCAAATAAGCGGATATATATTTTCCCGATATCGCCTTGCCGTACCCATTCATCAAATACTTCAGCCATAAATTGCCCATAGCCTTCAGCTGGAACAGAAAATGGCGCTAATTGTGCATTAGGGCCCGGAGCATAATGTCCTCCGTGAGTATGAGGAAAGCGTCTATCGACTTCGACAATGGGAATAAATTGAAAGAAAGTGGAACCTAATTCTTTTAAAGCTTGATAAGTTTCTTTTCCTTTATTCCAGTTTTGGTCATTAACAACAGTGAGTGTGTTAAATTCGACTCCATATTCATTGAGTAACTTAATTGCACGTTTTACTCGTTCAAAAGTAGGGCTTCCATTGACCGAAATACGATATTTATCGTGAACAGCTTCAATACCATCAATTGAAACGCCTAATAGAAAGTGATTATCAGCAAAAAATTGCGCCCACTGGCGATTAATGGCGATTGCATTGGTTTGTACACTATTTGTAATCGTTTTGCCGTTAGCAAATTGTTTTTGATATTTGACAACTTTTTCAAAGAAAGCCAATCCTGCAAGCGTTGGCTCTCCGCCTTGCCAAGAGAAATCAATCTGATCGCCACCGTGTGATTGAATATAATCTTTAATATAACGACGCAGCACACCATCAGGCATGACTATATGACCAGCCTCTTTTTCTTCATCTTGAAAAATATTTTCTTTTTCCAGATAAAAGCAGTATTCACACTTAATATTACAGTGGTAGCTTGTAGGTTTTGCCATCATATGAAAATAAGCAGGTTGATTTAATGCCATTAGTCATTTCCTGAGTTTCTTTTTTATCCTGTTACATTACGTAAAATTTATCAAAACAAAAGAGATTAAAATCACAAATACGAAACATCGAAAGTAATTGAAAGTTATTTTCGAAAGATTAGAGTGTGGGTTTTCGATTTTAGTACTTTCGGTTTGATACTATTTCAGGATTTATTGACTATTTGAGCTATTTATCTTGATTTATTTTTCGAAAATAAATGAATGCAGTGAAGTTTTACTCTGTATTTTTTGATATATAGCTGTATTAAATCTATATTATTGTGTTTTACATAGCGATATATGGTGTAATCATAAGTATAGTGTTGCGTTATATCATTTTATTTATTGGAAACTGATGGCCTCAAGGCTATTATTGAAGCTACACGAAAATAATCGTAAGCAATCGATGATGATTCGAAACTTTGTGAAAGAGATCAAAAGTTTTGTTTTTTTGCATTGTCGGTAAAAATTAGCGTAGTAAACTACATTCGAAACCAATCGAAAGAAAGTCCTTTGGTTTCGTAAGGAGACGAAAGTGAAAGCGGCAGTTGAGAGGCGTATGGAAATCCTCGATATGGTAAACCAACAAGGTAAAGCCAGAGTCGAAGATCTCGCTGAATTATTTAAAGTCTCAAGTGTCACTATCCGCAGCGATCTAAGTTTTCTTGAGAAAAATGGTTATATCGTTCGCTCTCATGGTGCAGCAATTCCTAATACAGGATTTATTGCCGAATTGAGTATCCACGAAAAACGTGGGCAAAACGCGGGCATAAAAACATTAATCGGGAAAGCTGCCGCAACGCTGATAAAGGATGGAGACACCGTCATTCTTGACTCGGGGACAACTACTCGCGAAATCGCGACACATTTAAAGTCGCGCGAAAATGTAGTGGTCATGACTAACGGTCTGGATGTCGCAATGGAGTTAGCAAATACCTCAGGTGTGGAAGTATTAATGACCGGTGGTGTATTGCGAAAAAGTGCGTTGTCTTTTTCAGGCTCACAAGCTGAAAATAGCCTTAGAAATTACCGGTTTGATAAGGTTTTTCTGGGGGTTGACGGATTCGATTTACGCGTTGGTATTACCACACACAATGAACAGGAAGCTAGTCTTAACCGTTTAATGTGTGATATCTCAGAAACGATTATTGCGGTTGCAGATTCTACGAAATTCAGTAAACGCAGCTGTCATATGATCAGAGAATTTGGTGATATTGATATATTAGTGACCGATTCAGGTATCCCTGAAGAATATATTCAGGAACTGAAAGAGCACAAAATCGAAGTGATTATCGTCGACGATAAGGCATCGTAATTTGCTAACTCCATTAGCAACACCGCCGGTGTTGATTATGGAGTTAGTATTTAATGCATCCTTTAGAAAAGATTGTTCAGCAACACAAATCAGGCAAACAGAATGGCATTTATTCTGTTTGTTCTGCCCACCCTTTAGTAATAGAAGCAGCTCTATTACAAGCGCTGGATAATGATTCCTTTCTGCTAATTGAGGCCACCTCTAATCAGGTTGATCAGTTTGGTGGTTATACGGGAATGACTCCCGCTGACTTCTACAAATATGTCATTGAACAAGCTGAAAATGTGGGTTTTCCTATCGAGAAACTTATTCTTGGTGGTGACCATTTAGGGCCTAATCGTTGGCAACATCTTAACGCTGAAGAAGCGATGGCAAATGCAGATGTGTTGATTGCACATTATGTTGCCGCGGGTTTTAAAAAAATTCACCTCGATTGCAGTATGTCTTGTGCTGATGATCCTATTCCTTTAACGGATGAAATTGTGGCGTCTCGTGCAGCACGCCTTGCTGTGATTGCAGAAAACACAGCAAAAGAGACATTTGGCACAAGTGATATTGTTTATGTTGTTGGTACAGAAGTTCCCGTTCCGGGCGGTGCCGCTGAAGAACTTGATACTGTTGAAGTGACTTCACCTGATGCTGCACGTAAAACATTAGAGTGCCATCGCCAAGCTTTTCAAAATATGGGCGTTGGTGATTGTTGGGAACGCGTTATTGGTCTGGTTGTGCAACCCGGCGTTGAATTTGATCATACGGGTATCATTGATTATCAATCAGAAGAAGCACAAGCATTAAGCCAAGTGGTAAATGATTATTCTCATCTTGTTTTCGAAGCACACTCTACGGATTATCAAACTAAAGAAGCTTATAAACAGCTAGTTCATGATCACTTTGCTATTTTAAAAGTAGGGCCTGCATTAACTTTTGCAATGCGCGAAGGTTTATACGCACTTTGTTCTATTGAAGAAACATTATTCCCTCAAGAACAGTGCTCTAAATTACGTGAAAAAATGGAACAATTGATGTGCCGTGAACCGGGCTTTTGGCAAAAGTACTATCATGGTGATGAGCGTCAACAAGCCTTTGCTCGAGTATATAGTTTTAGTGATCGCATCCGTTATTACTGGCCGGATGCTGAGATTAATGCCGCCATCGACACATTAATGGATAACTTATCCGTTAAACCTATTCCATTACCGTTACTAAGCCAATATCTGCCTTATCAATTTACCCAATTTAGAGAAGGCATGATCGACGGATCACCTGAGTCTTTTGTTATTGCGAAAATTCGTGATGTGTTATCGGTTTATGCCGATGCGTGCTATGTCCATTAATTGAGGGAAACCATGGAATATTTAAGTTATCAGACCGCTCAATTAGAGCAACTGAATGCATTTTGGACTGCAAAAGAAATTGAGCAACAACCAGAATGTTGGAAGAAAACATGGCAATCAGTAAAAGAAAAACGTGCTGATATTGAAGTCTTTCTAAATGAAGCGCTGGCAGTACCTCATGCGCGAATTATTTTGACTGGAGCGGGTACGTCTGCATTTGCTGGGAAAGCATTGGCTCCTATTTTAAGTGGTCATACAAAACGTCGTGTCGATGCGATTGCAACAACCGATTTAGTGGCTGATCCACAAGAATATTTAGCAGAAGACATTCCTACTTTATTGATTTCTTTTGCACGTTCCGGAAATAGCCCTGAAAGTGTGGCTGCATTAGATGTTGCGACTGAATGTCTATCACAATGTTATCACTTGGTGCTGACATGTAATGCAAGCGGCAAGCTTTATGAGTATTGCCAAAATAACAGCAGTGCATTGGCATTGTTGATGCCTGAAGAGTCCAATGACCGTTCTTTAGCAATGACCTCTAGCTTTTCATCCATGATGATGGCTGCGGTAACTATCTTTTTAGGTGATAACGTTTTTAGTGATTCGATTGCTCCTTTTTTTAGTCACTATAAAGCGCAGTTTAATAAAGCAAATCAAATTATTAGAGATAAATACGCGGGTAAGTTTAAACGGGTTATTTATCTTGGAAGCGGTGGATTGCAAGGTTTAGCGCAAGAAGCTGCGTTGAAAATGTTAGAGCTTACAGCGGGTAAAGTGGTTGCGAGCTTTGATACTCCATTAGGTTTTCGACATGGGCCTAAGTCTATCGTAAATAAAGAAACTTTAGTGGTGATGTTTTTCTCTAATGATCCTTATACACGTCAATATGAGACTGACTTATTACGAGAGGTTATTCACGATAATGCATCAGGCAAGGTGATCGCGATCACCGCACGAAATGATAACTCTTTCTCACCAGAGAGTTTTGTTTATATTCCTGCGTTAGAGAACTGTTCTGATGTGGCGCTATTGTTCCCTTACTTGATGTTGGCGCAATCATTCGCATTTCACAGTTCCATTGCACTAGGGAATACGCCTGATAACCCATCTCCGACAGGAGAAATCAACCGTGTTGTACAAGGCGTCACAATTTATCCGTTCTCACACAAAAAAGACGACACACAGTCTGCTTTAAATTAATAAAATATAATAAGAGAGCTAATCATGAACACACCGAATATTGTCTGGACCCGCATTGATGAACGTTTACTCCATGGTCAAATCCGTATTACATGGGGTAAACATACAGAAGCAAACCTGATTTTAGTGGCTAATGATGATGCAGCAGAAGGCCCTAATGCCGCATTTATGCAAGCAGGAATGAAAGCATCAGCAGGTGGTGAATACGCTGTTCGCTTCTTCTCTATTCAAAAAACTATTGATGTTATTAGTAAAGCATCTCCTCGTCAGAAAATTTTTGTTTTGTGTAATAACCCGAAAGATGTTGCCCGTTTAGTGGAAGGTGGCGTGCCCATTACTCACTGTAATGTTGGCAATATGCATTTTCATGAAGGGAAACGCCAAATTGCGAAAACCGTGTCAGTCAATGATGCCGACATTGAGGCGTTTAAAAGCCTCGTTGCAAATGGGGTCACTTGCACAATCCAAAACACTCCCGATCAGACACCCGTTGATGTGTTAGCGCTCGCATCAGCCTGATAATTTCCTGAACAAAAAACCTGCATTAGCAGGTTTGAGGATTATTTATGATTTTTGAAGCTTCTTTAGTGGCTTTATGGGCCTTTTTTTGCGGTATAGATAAGTATGACGTTGCATTAAATATTCACAGACCACTCATTACAGGGCCTGTTGTTGGTCTGATTATGGGTGATATGCAGGTTGGATTGATTGCAGGTGCAACGTTAGAACTCGCGTGGTTAGGATTAGTTCCTAACGCAGGCGCTCAGCCACCTGATGTGACTTTAGGTACGATTGCTGCGGTTGCTTTTGCGGTAATGACAAACCAATCACCTGAAGTTGCTATGGGGATTGGTATGCCTATTGCGGTGTTAATGCAAATGCTCGTGATTGGTTTCTTTGCTATGACGGCTTTCACAATGGGGAAAGCGGATAGATATGCGGAAAGAGCTGATGCTGCCGGAGTTTCTCGGCTACTTATTATCACAATTATGGTACGTTCATTACTCTATGCTTTAGTCGCCTTTGTGACGGTCTACTTTGGTGAACATGCGGCTCAATGGATTGATGAGAATACTCCAAAAGTGTTGCTTGAAGGCTTAGGCATCGGAGCGAAAATGGTTCCTGCTATTGGTTTCGCAATGTTGTTGAAAATCATGTGGTCAAAAGAAGTTGCAGGTGTGTTCTTCATTGGTTTCGTGATGACAACCTATCTAAAACTCCCAATTATGGCGGTCGCTATTTTAGGTGCATCAGCCGCCGCGCTCTACTTCTTCTTTAGTGGTAATAACAAAAATACAAGTCAGCAGAATGAGGATTTCGAAGATGGTATCTGATAATAGCACCGCATTGAAAACGCAGGATAAAACAGAAACGGGTTCTTTGATTGATGGCATTGACGAGTATCAAGATACCACTGTCAGAAAAGTTATCACTAAAGGCGACCTTTGGAAGTGTGCATTCCGCGGTTTATTTATGGAAGGTAACTTTAACTTTGAACGTATGCAAGGTGGTGGATTTGCCTTCTCGATTATCCCAGCCTTAAAGAAAATTCATGGGAACAATAAGCGTGACTATGCAACATCACTGAAAAACCATCTGCAATTTTTTAATGCCAGTCCTAAGCTGTTCACCTTTTTATTGGGTACAGCCGTTGCAATGGAAGAAAACAAAGAAAAACCATCGACTGTTAACGTCATGAAAGTTGCGGGAATGGGGCCTACAGGGGGGATCGGTGATGCTATCGACCATATGACCTTGATGCCACTGACATTAGCGTTGGGCGCATCTATTGCAATGGAAGGTTCGATTGCGGGACCTTTTGTTTTCTTCTTTTTATATCAAATTGTGCACTTTTTAGTGTATTTCGGGCTGATGTTTATGGGTTATCGCGCGGGAACCGCTGCGATGGTCAATATGAGTGATGCCACTGAAAAGCTGGCTAAAGCCGCCAATATTATGGGGATTTTTGTTATCGGTGCGCTGAGTGCAACTTTTATCAAGGTGCAAACCACCGCCTCGCTGGAGCTGGGAGGAAAGGTGGTTGAATTACAAACTGCGCTCTTTGACAAAATTATGCCGAACTTATTACCTCTGTGCTTAGTTTTTCTTATGTACAAAATGGTGAAAAGCACCGGTTTTTGGGGCAAGCCTCCGGTATTGATTTTCTCAACTCTTGCATTTGGCGTTGTCGGTCACGTATTAGGGTTCTTATAACAGAAAGCCTTTATAGCCGTCGTTATTGTCAATCGAAATACATTATTAACTTGCTATAAACGGGCAGGAGAGTCTTCTGCTGCCCGCAAGGAGTCACTCATGATTGGTCTTATTGTTTCAGGACATCTTAATTTTGCCTCTGGTATGGCATCAGCTGTAAAAGCGATTGCTGGCGAGCAGGAAGATATCGCATTTATTGATTTTGTTGAGTCAATTTCTCCTGATGAACTTGAAGAAAAAATGCGTGAAGCGATCAACTCAATGTCATGTCAGCAATATCTATTCCTAACAGATTTACCAGGTGGAACCCCTTGTAATCGTGCAATGGCCATTATGATGCAAAATCCTGCCGTTGAAGTATTAGCGGGTGTGAATCTACCGATGATTGTTAATGCGGCTTTCGAACGAGAAGGATGTTCAATATCAGAGTTAGTGCAAATATTACGCGAAATAGGTCAAGACAGTATTCAAGATATTCGTGAGCAATTGGCACAAATAGACAGCAATGATGTTGAAGAAGAAGACGGTTTATGAGCCAGCAATATGCCATTTTAGCCGATCGAACTTTTACACCAGAAGGTATTCGTTATCTTTGCTATGTCCGTGTTAAAGGCGATGTCATTGAGTCAATCACAACGCAAGCACCAACAGATTGCCCCATTATTCGCCTAAAAGGGAAATCGTTATTACCCGGTTTTGTGGATATTCATATTCATGGCCGTGAAGGTGCCGATGTAATGGATGCGACTCAACAAGGGTTACAAACTATTGCTGATGCTTTAGTGAAAACAGGTGTAGTTGCATGGGTTGGTACAACTGTTACTGCGCCTATGGATGATATTCGCCAAGCATTATCACAAGTACGTGAGTTTTTGTCGGAACCACAAACTTCTGGCGCACAGTTACTTGGGAGCTTTTTAGAAGGGCCTTATTTTACTGAGCGCCATAGAGGCTCTCATCCTGTGAAATATCTAAAAGCACCAACGATATCAGAGCTAGAAACATTGCTTGAAAGTGCGGGGGACACATTATTGCGTGTCGCTGTTGCGCCGGAAGCACAAGGTTCGATGGAGGCGATTGATTGGTTGGTCAATCGAGGCATTAAGCCTAGTGTGGCGCATACAGCGGCAACTTATGAACAAACATCAGATGCTTTTTTACATGGTGCTGATTGTGGCGTGCATTTGTATAACGGAATGACGGGACTTCATCATCGTGAACCGGGATGTTGTGGTGCCGTGTTGTATCACAATGTATTGGCGGAATTGATTGCAGATGGCATTCATGTTCACCCCGTTATGATGCAATTAGCGTATCGCATGAAAGGTTATCAACAACTCGCTTTAATTACAGATTGCATGCGTGCTGGGGGATTACCTGACGGTGATTACACGCTGGGCGCTCAAACAGTTAGCGTCTCCCAAGGTCAGGCAAAAACAGCAGATGGCTCTTTGGCTGGGAGTACATGTAGTTTAGACAGTGCATTAAGAAATATGGTGCAACTAGCACATGTTCCTGAATGGGAAGCAGTACAAATGGCAAGTGCGATCCCAGCTGAGTATCTCGGTATCGGCGACAAATTGGGTTATATCAAAGTTGGGCGACAAGCCAGCTTTGCTGTGGTGGATGAATGTTTTCATCTCACCGATACATTCATCAGAGGAAATCATATTTACTCTGTATCCGGGGAAAATGTATAGCTTTTCAGTTATGCACCCATCAGTAAAAATGAGGTATTTATAATGGAAATTCGTCAGCCAATTCATAGTGAACATGCTAAAAGGCTTGATACAGAAGGACTTCGCAAGGAGTTCCTGATAGAGAACCTATTCTGTGAAGGGGAAATGAATCTCACTTATAGCCATATAGATCGTATTATTGTTGGCGGTATTGTTCCTACAACACAGCCTTTAGCATTAATGGCGGGTAAAGCCTTAGGCGTTGATTTCTTTTTAGAAAGACGTGAGTTAGGTGCTATTAATATTGGCGGTGCTGGTAAAGTGGTTGTTGATGGTGATGTCTTTGACATTGGTCCTCGTGAAGCGATTTATATCGGAATGGGCGCTAAAAGTGTCGAATTTACCAGTGACAGTGTAGAAACGCCTGCACGTTTTTATATGAATTGTGCACCAGCTCATCATACTTACCCAACACGCAAAATAACGCAGCAACAAGCATCACCAGAAAAAATTGGTAATGCAGAAAACTGTAACGTTCGTACTATTTATAAATTCTTACACCCTTCAGTTTTGCCAACATGCCAATTATCTATGGGGATGACGGTTCTTGAACCGGGTAGCTTATGGAATACCATGCCTTGCCATACTCATGAACGCCGTATGGAAGTGTATCTCTATTTTGATATGAAAGATGACAATGTGGTTTTCCATTATATGGGAGAGCCAACGGAAACTCGTCATTTGGTTGTTCGTAACGAACAAGCAGTGATAAGCCCTAGTTGGTCAATTCACTCTGGTGTGGGCTCAGCATCTTATACCTTTATTTGGGGAATGGTCGGTGAAAATCAGGTCTTCCACGATATGGATCATGTGGCAATGAAAGATCTGAAATAACCATAAATAGTTATATTTTCTTCTTACCCTACATATAAAAAGGTGTGGCTATAAAGCCACACCTAAGAGGTTATTGTTATGAATTTATTCGATTTAAATGGCAAGGTTGCTATTGTTACAGGTTGTAATACCGGGTTAGGTCAAGGTATGGCTATTGGTTTAGCCAAAGCAGGTGCAGATATTGTTGGTGTTGGGATCCAAGATGCACCAGAAACTCGCCAACAAGTAGAGGCACTGGGGCGCCGTTTTCATTACATTACGCAAAATTTAATGAAACAAGATGGATTACAAGCGCTGGTGGATGAAGCCATTTCTGTTATGGGGCGCATTGATATTTTAGTAAATAATGCCGGTATTATTCGTCGAGAAGATCTTTTGGAGTTTGGTGAAAAAGATTGGGATGATGTGATTGATATTAATCAGAAAACACTATTCTTTTTATCCCAAAAAGTGGCTCGCCAATTTGTGAAACAAGGAGAGGGTGGCAAGATAATTAATATTGCTTCTATGCTCTCTTATCAAGGTGGCATTCGTGTGCCTTCTTACACCGCAAGTAAATCTGCAGTAATGGGACTAACTCGCGCATTGGCGACTGAACTCTCTCAGTACAATATCAATGTAAATGCAATTGCTCCGGGCTATATGGCAACAGATAACACGGCCGCTCTGCGTGCTGATGATGCTCGTAATGCCGCTATTGTAGAACGTATTCCTGCTGGACGTTGGGGAACACCTGAAGATGTTGCAGGTCCTGCGATTTTCTTAGCCTCTAAAGCCAGTGACTATGTTAATGGATACACCATTGCCGTTGATGGTGGTTGGTTAGCTCGTTAATTTCATGGAGAAATAGGATGGAACACGCTAATACAGAGACTTTGCAAAGAGAGCTTGTATTACAAAACATGAAGCGAGTGTATCGTTATCAATCGGCTAATCAAGTTCGCAGTGTTCGTCGCCGTAGTGGTAAAACCCGTTTTATTAAAGACACAGATTGGGAACGTGGTGTTTTATGGAGTTGTGTAAGTGCAGCATGGCAAGCTACACAAGATGAAGAATATCTTAATGGCATATTGAATTACACATTACATACAGGGTTTAGAACAGGTCCTAATGCGCGTTTTGCTGATGATCATGTTTGTGCACAAGCTTATCTCGCCATTAGCCCGCTTTTTGAACAACCTGAAGTGATTGAACCAACAATCAAAGCATTTGATATCATGCTCAATGAGCCAAAGCCTGGCCGTGAAGATTGGTGGTGGTGTGATGCACTTTTTATGGCGCCTCCAGGATTTGCTGCATTAGCCGAAATCACCAATGAGCGACGTTATTTAGATTATATGCACACAGCTTATTGGGATGCGATTGACCATTTACGTGATCCTGAAACAGGGCTTATCTTCCGTGATCATCGCTATATTCCTGATGGTCAAGGCAATGAATTGCGTGAAGCTAATGGTGAAAAAGTATTTTGGAGTCGTGGTATAGGTTGGGTTTTAGCTTCGATACCGCGTATCTTAAAATATATGCCTGATGATTATCATGGCCGTGAACGTTATATTGCATTATTTAAAGAATTAGCGACCTCCATCCTAGATTATCAACATGAAGATGGTTTTTGGCGGACTAGTTTACTCGATCCTGATAATTTTCCTGCACCAGAAAGTTCAGCAACAGCGCTATTTTGTTATGGGTTAGCATGGGGAATTAATCAGGGAGTATTAGAGAAAGATGTGTATTGCCCCGCATTAAATAGAGCATGGTCAGCATTACAAACCTGTATTCATGACAATGGCATGATAGGTTGGGTTCAACTTCCGGCATTTAACCCTCGTGAAGTGAAGTTCGAACATAATATGGATTATGGTGCTGGTGCTTATTTATTAGCAGGAAGTGAAGTTTTAAATCTTTTGTAACATTGCTAGAGCTTTGATATTGACGCTTTGTTGTTTTTCTTGCGCTTTACATGCCTTCCGCGCAATATTTTCCTATCTAGGATGCCGACCAAAAATAAGGTCGGCTTTTTTATTTTTAATATAATAAGAGGTAACAGATTACTGTTACCTCTTATTATAAATTTGGGTGCTTAGATTAAACCGTAATCACTTAATGAGAAAACTGCGGGGGATTAATCCCCCACAAGGCTAGTGTTTATTATTGATAAACTTAACCTGAACATTTATATATTCACTATTAATGGTGAAATTCTCGATTGGATTATTGTAGAATAAAATTATCAGTAATACCGTGATATTTATACTAATAACAATCACACTAATCAGAGAATATTTGTTCATCTTCTTGACAGCTCCTTTATAAGGAGGCAGAATCAAATTGTTAGGGTTTGAGTCCGCCTCGGTGAATATAAAATATATTTTCCGGGGCTTTTCTCTTTCTGGTGTTTGCAAAATGCTTGAACCAGATTGATCCAAGCACCCGCGCAGAGGATAACAAAATAAACATCGAGCACAACACATTTATTCTCAATAATAAAGCTATCGATTTGTTTTTTCTTTTTTAAATAATTAATTTATTCGTTAACTTGTTTTTAATTTTTTAATAAAAAAGAGTCTCGATATTTTTATATCGAGACTCTTTAGTTTATAAAGTTACGAAATTTACTTAACTAAATTAATAACAGTAGGTGTTGCCTGTATTGTTGTTGTCGTAATAAGAGTGTTGTTATTGTGGTGCTTAATAATAACACCGGGTTGAGGTGTCGTTAATTTCCATATTCCTTTTACGGTAATAGTACTATTTGTTGATTGCGATTCTGCTGTAAGCCAATGACGAGAATAAACACTAACTTCGATTTGATCACCTTTATCATCAAATTGATCTTTTTCTCTACCTTGATATAAATTTAAATCAGGATTAACAATACTTAATGTTAATTGCTGATTTTGTATTTTAGCCATGACCATAACCGGCGCATCACTGGATAATAATGTTGCATCCGCTGACTTTAACTTAGTGGCTTCAAAAAAAGCATATCCCTCTTCTTGGGTTATTTTATCTTTTACCGCATGAAGCTGATCATTATGTTGTAATACTGTGTATTCGGGAGCTTTATTATTTTGTGCTTCGATAGCTATTGCATATTCATAATTTGCATTACTCGGTGCTTTACCATGAGAAATAACAGCTGTTGCAAATAATTGTTCTGTTGGTTTTGAATTTCTATCATCAAGTGAATGTTGTTTTTGATAACTAAACTCTACGGTTTGTCCTTTAGTCAGCTTATATAAATTACCGGCAGGATCAATTAAAGTATCTGCATTATTTAAAGTTAACTGAGTACCTAATTGATTAATCTCTTTGCCATTAATTATCACTGATTGTAATTTAGGAACAGCGAACTGGAATAGTGTTGTTTCTGTTGAATGTTGCTTATCATCATTTTCAATACCTGAGCCTAAAGCGATCACTCTATTATCAAATAAGAAATAGGATTTATTTGCCTTCAAGCTCTGTTGTTGATATTTACTGTGGCCATGTAATTTCATAGCAAACATACTGTTGTTATTTAATGTATTGGCACCAGAATAACTCTCAGTTGAAAGCAACATTTCTTCAATACCCGCACTAGGTAATTGATTAAGTTTTGCCTCAAGTTCGTTATATGGAAGATGAATTGTGGTTGTTCCTGGGTATCGATTCCAATCCCATCCGGCATGGCTAAACCCTGATTGAGTTAAATCAGCTGGAATAATTTCTAATTGTCCATATTGTAAATAGCGTCCATAACGATTGTTATTCTCATAACTTTCATTACCAACAAGATAGCGACTAAAACCACGAGCAATTGTAAGCCAGCTTTGTTGTGGTGACTGGGCTGATGCTCTGCGTTGTATTGCCATTGACGCATAATTCATTGCCCATGCACCAACAGGTTCATTTTCAGCCTTAATACCTTCAAAATGTGCTTTGTTATCTAATTTTGCATAAGCGGCAGATAATGTGGGATCTAACTTCTGTTTACCATCAGGAGTTCCTGCTAAGGCCATCCATTTAAATGGAGCTATCCCAATTTTATGTAATCCTGTGGGATGACGGCCACTTAATACCACAGGAATTTGTGTCTCTTTAGTGTAGATCCGCATTTTTAAAAGAACATCTTTTAAACGCTCATGAGCTGAAGTTGATAAGCGAAAAGGAGAGTCACTTAATGCATAAACACTCGGTGCTAAACCCCCAAATGCGTCTTTAGCGTAGGCTGGATAATGTTGTGAATGATGAAAAATAGAACCATCGGATTTGAAACCACCGGCAACGCCTTTTGAACTTAGTATGGTTTTATTGAGCCAGCTTTGCAGTTGTGCTAAAGCTTGTTGGCGTTGTTGATAATCTGGCAACATCAGTAAGCTTTTTATCATCCACTGTAATTGAGTATTGAGAATATCAACGTTCGCATCAACGATTTCATCATCTTTTTCGAAAATTCGTCCAGTGGCGTTGTACCACATCATCGCTTGTTGAGTGGGTGCTAAAAGGTTGTTTTTTGCGAGAATATGACGACCAATAAACCATGCATCAAAAAGCTCTCTGGTTTGATAGCCAACATGAGTAATAATTTGATAACCACTACCTCGTGTAAAACCTTGTTCAAGAACGTAACGAGTTCCTAATAAATAGAGATCTTCTAATTTTTTTCGATCGGTTGCTGATAAGGAATTACTACGCAAGTAAATAGCAGTTTGAAGAAGTGTTTTACCCACATCTCTTAGCATATTAGCATCAAGCAATGCTTGTTTTGTCTCATCACTAAATACACCTTCGACTTTCATAAAGTTTTGCCGGTTAGGATGATCTAGTGCTTTCCCTGTTATTGAACCATCAGCGTGTTGTGTTAATTCTAATTTTTCCCAGAGCGCTAAATTTTTATTTAGCATGTCAGAGGTGATTTTTTTCTCACTACTAATTCCCTGATAATACTCAAAACGCTGGTAAATTGATGCCATCTCAGCTTGATCGTCATGAAATTCGGTATCGAAATTTAGAGTTGGATAATGCGCTTTAAACATCTGATCGTACATCAGTAAAGCACTCCAGTTTTTACTGACCATGGTATTTACTGCATTATTTACGTACGGTGTTTGATAGTCAGGAACTGCCCAACGATTATCTAAAGGTACACTCATAATAATTTGATCAAAAAATAGAGTTCCAGCCTGATTTGGGGCAGCTATCACTAATTGATCAAATTGACCTGTTGCTGTGCCTTGCATATCACGAAAAGGAATTGCAATACCTCTCCATCCCGTAAAATCAAGTTGAGTATCGAAACTTAATGCAATTTTATTATTTTGTTTAAATGCAAATGTTAATGGGGAAGATTGAGGTTTCTCATTATAAATCCACATCATAAAAGTGAGTGGTGTCGCTGTATTTTTATCATCTTGGTAATTAACAATATTATTTAGTGTTAATGTTGTTTGTGGTTGATATTGCCATTTGAGTGATTGTTCACCATCTTTAGCATGCTGTTTGCTCAGTGATAATTGATTATTATCTGAAGTGGTGAGGGTATTAGGTATTTCACTCTCAAAGAGATAAATATCACCGAAAGTTTCATGGGAAAGAGAAGGTAATGCCTGTGTGGGTAATGATAAACATAAGCTTAATGCTATTGCATGTGCTAAAGGATTTTTTATTAGCATAATCAGATTTCCTGCAAATAAAAAAGGAACGCAAGTGCGTTCCTTTTAGTGATATCAAGAGAGAGGTGAAAGTTTGATTTCTTGTGGAATACCAAAGTAACTGGTAAACGTTAGTTCAGTGTTATCACCTGAAACGTTATATTTTACGCCACTATTTTTATCAGTAGGTTGCCATTTCCCGTTGATGGTGACATTGATAGTAACGGCAGTTGCTGCTTTCTGACGTGTCATGTTTAAATCTGGTGTAACAGCACTAACAGTGAGTGTATTTCCTTGATGATGAGTCATCACAATCGCAGGTTTATCAACCTTTTTGATCCATTTATCTTCGATTGAAGCAGATTGATAAAAGGCGTATCCCGTCACGTTGCTGAGTTTATCGTAAATAATATGAACATCTTTATCTTTACGAAGAACCTGATATAACCCATTATTTTCACGGAATTTTTTAGCCATTACTCCCATTTTTTCAGGAGTTGCATCTAAAAAGACCATATACTCATAACTAGAATCTTTAGGTTGAACACTGTGATCAATCCACGCTGAACTGAAGTTTCCTTCTGTTGGCTGGCGGTTTTTATTTTCAGCCGAAGTCTGGTGTTGACGACTGATATTCACTTTTTCAGCTTGAGTAATTAAATAACCATTACCGTTGCTATCAATTAACCAATCACCTTGTTTTAGTGTTGCTTGATAAGGAAACGCTTCAACTTTTTGTCCATTAATCCAAATGGTATTTAATGATGGCGTTATGGCATGTTGAAATAAGGTTGTTTCAACATCTTTATTCTTATCACTGCTATTTATATTGCTGCCAATAAAAATTAAGTGGTTATCAGCAGCTAATACACTCTTTTTCGCGGTAAAATTAGGATCAAAACGCTCAAGATTAGCAGGATAAATCAGATCGAATGCCATCATGCCATATTGACCTTCAAGAGCTGATGTTCCGCTAAATCCACGCTCGCCACGTTGCATTAATGTATGAGGTTTAGGGCTGTCTAATTCTTTAAGAGGAAGGTGAATTGTGGTTGCCCCTGGCATCCTATTCCAATCCCAACCTTCTTGCTGATAGCCCTGTGAAAGCTGCGAACCATTACTCACTATTTGAGCGACACCATGACTTTGATAACGACCATAACGGTTATCTTTGTTATAAATTTCAGATGACCAAACATTGGTATTATAAGCTTTCAGTGTCACCATTTTATCTTGCCAGCGATGAATACCAAAAGCCCCGCCATTAAAGGAATAGAAACCTTGAGGCAAAGCAGCTGGCGCAATAGTTTCTCCAAAAATAGCATTCGATTCGCTTTGTGTTTTATCACTTATTGCAAGATAAATAGACGCGAGTGTTTTATCTGGAGACGGTTTTGCAGACATGGCAAGCCAGTAGTAGCCTTGTGCGACGGATTTTAACGAAGGTGAGTTAAAGGGGTGTCGCCCAGCAAGAGGTAACCCAACTTCAGGGTTACTGTAAATCCACGCTGAGACCATTGCTTTTTTCAGGTTATTCCAACCGCTTTCACCCACTGAAAATGGTGTGCCACGTAGTAAATAAATGAGCTGAGAGGCATTTTTAAAGGCAGGGAAAGAGTAACCTGGATAGTTACCTTCATGGCGCCACGCCGTGCCATCAGGACGTAAACCATCTTTACCGCCTGGTGGTACCTGAGTTAACGCCCCTGTGATGTAATGACTGAAAGTATTAACTAAGTTGATGCGCTTTTGATCATCAGGCTCTAGTAGTAATAAAGCTAAGTGCTGACGAGATAAGGTATTGAAATAGTCTAAGTCTGAACTATCTGCTCCTACCTTCATATCAAAACTACTTTTAAACTCTCGTGAATACCACAGTAATGAATCATAAACTTGAGTTTGTAGATTTGCTTCTTTTAAGGCATCAGACATTAATAGTGTAGAAATGTACCACCAACGAGAACTGTACCCCCAGTGATGGGTTGTGACTAATGCACTTCCTTTAACAAAGCCTTGGTCTAATAAATGCTTTGTCATTAATAAGTACATTTGTTTTAACTGGGCTTTTTGTGACGGATCTTTTTCAAGGACATAAGCACGGCTGATATTAAACATTAATGTTGTGTAGTTACCAAGAATGACATAATTATCAAAAAGTGGCTTATCTTGAGCATTAAGGTTTTCTGGCTGATAAATAATAGTTTGTTTATCTGTGATCAGATGTCGCCCTTGTATTCCACCATCCGCTAAAGTGCGAATATTGAGTGCATCAAAGTCACTTTTTAATTTACTAATATTTTCTTCTAGCGCGAGATTTGTCTCTTTTTCACCACCGACAAATTCATTAATCAAGCGTTGACGAATAAGATCAATCGCCGCTAAATTTTCAGGTGTCACGGGTAACTGAGGTTGTACGTTATGAAATTGGATCTCAGGCTCTGATAAGCGTGTTTTAACTTGATAATCAGACCATTGATAGCGAGCATCATCGATAGAAAACATAATACGATCGATATAGATTTCACCCTGACCTACATTTGATGGGGCTTTAAATCGAATGCTATCGACATTAGCACCTAAAGAGCGCCCAATGCTGTCTTGAGTACCATCAGAAGAGGTATTCATTGCATTTAAGGACATCTCTCGATTTTCAAGATCATTATTTAAAGAGATCCCAATAGCACGCCAGCCAGTGAAATTTAGTTTTACTTTAAAACCTGCTTGCGCTTCGCTCGTTGAATTCAGCTTCTCTCCAAAATCGATAGTAAGATAGCCATCAATGGGTTTTTCATTATAAAGCCAAAATGATAAAACAGGTGTTGATGCACGTCCCCATGCTTTAGACGCTTCTTTATCTGTTGGGACAATAAGTTTTTTATGCAAAGTAAAACTGCTGCCACCTTTCCATTTCCACAAAAGGGATTGGCTTCCCATAACACTACGTTTATCAGATAACGTCAGTGTTGAGTTTTTATCTGATGAAAAGTCCGCTAATGGGTTACTTTGCGCAAAGTGATAGATTTCTGACTGCATCAGATGTTTAGGATCAAATGCAGGATTGCTGGTAGCTGCAAGTGCATTATAAGGGGCTGATAATAGCCCCAGTGTCATAGCAAGTGCAGTAAAGCGAAATATCGGCATTATTTTTCTCCTTAGAAACGTTGGCTAACGGTGAAGCCAATACGTCCTTCATTGAATTTGTCATAACGCTGATATCCCATTGTTGTGCCTAAATTTAACGATTGGGTAATATCGAGATTTGCCCCTAATTCAGCACTAATAATGTCGCCACCAACACGATTTCCTTTAATATCGAAGGTACTTCCTCCAGTATTAAAATATGTGAGGCTATGACGTTGATTAATATTATTGTCACCTGCAATATCTTTGAAATAACGCAGATTAAGGGATGGAGTTAATTTGCCATAAGTGGTTTGATAGCTATTCCATAAAGCAACTGAACCACCTAATTGATTAACAGCATAGCGTTGACCATAAGTTCGCATAGATAATGCAGAGCCTGTTTCTTCCCATGAATCAATATTTAGCCATTGATATTGGTAAGTCAGCATTGGTTTAATATGGATGAAATCAAAATCAAAATAGGTTCCAGCGTTAATTTGATAACCTAATTGCACACCAGAATAGTTGCCTTTTGCTTTGGTATTTCCTTCCCATCCAGTATTACCACCGATATCTCGTTCGCTATCGACAGTGTAATAACCAATATTTAAATTACCGTTTAGGAATAATGTGTCACTATACCAACCGGTGTAAGGCATAAATTCAAAATGGTTAATTTCTTTACTTGCGTTACGTTGTTTGGCATCAGCTTTTGCGTAGTTATAAGCAAAAGAAACACCGATAAGAGCATCTTGATTAATTTCGTAATCAGTACCGATTTGAATGCCAGTACGGTAGGTGTTGTAACCGTTAACTCCACCTTGATTACTTTGCGTACCATAACCGTACAGCACATTAGCCCAGCTATTCCAGCCAGCTTCTCTTTCTTCAATTGGTAATTGGTTATCATAGCGTAAATAGCGATGAGCAATATTATTGCGCATATCTTCAACCATGATTAATCCCGCTTGAATATCACTACCATCAGCTATAGGGGCTAAATCATTCGATAATGCAGCAATATTATTATCGTCATTTCCAGCTGCGACTAATAGACTCAGTGCTTCATCTGAAACTTGGCTACGCGTATTATTAAATTCATTTAGTACAGTTGGAATAACAAAATTGGCTGCTGCTAATCCATTTTCACTAACACCACCACGTTCGGCAGCACTAATAAAGTTATTACCACCTTCGTAGCTAATACCATAACGCGCAACTAACTGGTTACCACTAACACCACCGCTAATATTAGGTGGTGTAGTTTCTAACCATGAATCTGTTTTTTCTAATAAAGGAGAAACATCGGGTGCAATAGCATTTGCATCTGTAACCGTAATCCCAGCTTCATCTTTAATGGCTGAATTGGAAGAAATTAAAACAATATCTTTATTTATGATGTTATCGACACTGGTGCCTTTAAAATCTAGCTTGGCTTGGCTACCTTTCTTAAAGGTGACATCACCGTCAACATGAAGAATGGTTTCATCGGTATTGGTATTGTCATCAAGGCGGAAAATAAGCTGGCTATTTTCCTTATTCATGAAATTACCTTCCCAGTGGATCGTTCTATCTTTTCCTTGGATAGTTAAATTGCCGTGGTTTTCAATTAATGGAACACCTGTAATTTTATATCCATCAAATAGGGCATTTTGAGCACCACCTTGATAAGCGAAATTTATTTTAGTATCCGCATGGCTATTTCCTAAAATATCACCGTGGATCTCACCATTTACATCACTTCTAAAACCTGTTTTCAGTGTCCTAAAATCAATGGCTGCGGTTTTTCCACGAATAATGGCACCGTCTCTGATATAAACTCCCGTGCCTCGTTTAGGAAAATCACCTTCAACCAATATGGCTGTACCATTTTCACTGGTCACATTAGCGCCATTTAAGTTGATATTACTGCTAAAAGAAGCCCCTTGATTTATTTTGATGGCACTGGCTCCATCACCAGTAACAGTAATATTTTTTGTAATTGCTTGAGCTTTGTATTCTGTTGATGAGCCATTAAATACAACACCATCACCTTGAGAAACAGTAACATCTTTATTTATTTGAGCCGTATTCCCGTCATTAATATTAACTGTTTCACAGATATTTAAAGTAGGATCACATTCTGCCGCCCATGCTGAACCATAAATAGCTGATAAAATAGCAGCGCTCAAAAGTAACAATTTTTTATTTTTCACAATATAACTCCATAAACAATTATATGGTTTTAATTATTAGAATGTTGCTCGGAATGAAACTTTGAAATAATCCTGAGTTGATTTACTACCATCGTTTTTATTTTCAACTCGTTCATTATAATATTCCGTCATGACTCGCCATTGAGGTGATATTTGATAAGCCATTTGTAAGGTATAACGTGTCATATCTTTTTCGATATAAACGCCTTTATTTGTTCTATCTTCTATTTTCCCGAAAATAGATTTACGCATTGATGGAGAAACAATTAATCCTATTGGAGTTGTCCAGTTTACATACATACGTAATTGTTGATTATGGTTTGTTTCTTTTGTGTCGTATTCTTCATGTCGTATTGCTTGTTTACCACCATCAAAATAAGCCACAGTTGTATTAATATTAGGAGTGACAAAATAACGTAGACCTGGTTCAATTTCCCAGCCTAAGTAATCCGTATTTGTGATGCCATTACTGCGTTTGTCTTCTTTCTTTTGTAAGCCAAATAAAACGCTACCCGTTAAAACCCAATCTTTATTAATTGGAAATTGGTAATTAGTTTTTGATTCATAAAAATCAATAGTTAAGCGGCTACCATTATCATAATTAGTTAGATCTTGACGTACTTTTAAACCGGGTTGGATCCAACCATTATTTAATTTAAAGCGATAACTACCCTGTAAATCATAACGCTGATAACGATTTTTATTGTCATGCTCACGTTGACGAAAACCAACATCAAAATACCAGTTAGACTTATCTGGATTAATATTGAAATCTACACGATAACCAGCATAGTTATTTGATGTATCGTAATCTGCCGTTTCCCAAGAAAACATGGCATTGACATTAGCTGCCTGAGAATGAAAAGAAGTTAAACCTAAGCCAAGAAGAGGTAAAAAAAGAGCAATACGAAGTTTGTTCATGGTATATATCCAATTCTTTATTCGCTTTTATTTGTGTCAATTTTTAGGTGTAGGACATCTTTCCCTTTACTTTATTAAAAGGATTTTTTATATCAGCGAATTGGGTTTATATATAGCGCCATAAAACTATGGCGCAGATATTTTTATTATGGGCTTTAGCCAGTTTAAGTCGCGTCAGCGTCTTAAATATAAAACCACCCGCTATGCGGGTGGGTATTAAAGGTTATACCAAGAAAAACACCTTTCCGTTACGATATAGATGTTCAAGCTAATATTCGTAACTTAAATAAGGAAAGGTGTTTATGGGCATTAAAGCACAAAGCTCAGCACATACAAAGTGGCTGTGTAAATACCATATCGTCTTTTCGCCGAAATATAGACGGAAAGTAATTTTTAATAAAATTCGTTCAAGTATAGGTGAAATCCTTCGAGGCCTTTGTAAATATAAAGGTGTAGAAATAATCGAAGGGCACCTTATGCCAGATCATGTTCATATGTTAGTGAGTATTCCACCGAAGATATGCGTATCAAGCTTCATGGGATATTTGAAAGATAAAAGTTCGTTGATGATCTTTGATAGACATGCCAATCTCAAATATAAATTTGGCAACAGAAAGTTTTGGGCGGAAGGGTTCTATGTCACAACAGTTGGACTCAATGAAGCCACAATTCAAAAGTATATCAGAGAGCAAGAAAAGTCGAATTTAATCTCGGATAAATTGAGCAATAAAGAATATGAAAACCCCTTCAAGGGGTAAGCCAAAGTAGCAAAGACACTGAGCTTGAACGAAGAGAAAG
>NZ_JAABNI010000004.1:0-100896 GCF_009915995.1 Proteus sp. G2618
GATGCCCTTCTCTAGGAAATTACGCGAGTAATTAACCTAATACTTTAGCAACAACGCCCGCACCTACTGTACGGCCACCTTCACGGATAGCGAAACGTAAACCGTCGTCCATCGCGATTGGGTGAATCAGTTCAACGATCATGTTGATGTTGTCACCTGGCATTACCATTTCTACGCCTTCTGGTAATTCGATAGTACCAGTTACGTCAGTTGTACGGAAGTAGAACTGTGGACGGTAGCCTTTGAAGAATGGAGTGTGACGACCACCTTCATCTTTGCTCAGAATATAAACTTCTGATTCGAATTTAGTGTGTGGCTTGATTGAACCTGGTTTTGCCAGTACTTGTCCACGTTCGATTTCTTCACGTTTAGTACCACGCAGAAGAACACCAACGTTCTCACCTGCACGACCTTCGTCAAGTAATTTACGGAACATTTCAACGCCAGTACAAGTTGTTTTAACAGTTGGTTTGATACCAACGATTTCAACTTCTTCACCAACTTTGATTACGCCACGCTCAACACGACCAGTTACTACTGTACCACGGCCTGAGATTGAGAATACGTCTTCGATTGGTAACAGGAATGGTTTGTCAATTGCACGCTCTGGTTCTGGGATGTATGAATCCAGTGCTTCTGCTAATTCAACAATTTTTGCTTCCCACTCAGCTTCGCCTTCCAGTGCTTTCAGCGCTGAACCACGGATTACTGGAGTGTCATCACCTGGGAAATCGTACTGAGACAGAAGTTCACGAACTTCCATTTCTACTAATTCCAGTAACTCTTCATCATCTACCATGTCACATTTGTTCAGGAATACGATGATGTAAGGAACACCAACCTGACGACCTAACAGGATGTGCTCACGAGTTTGTGGCATTGGACCATCAGTCGCAGCAACAACCAGGATAGCTCCGTCCATTTGCGCAGCACCAGTGATCATGTTTTTAACATAGTCGGCGTGACCTGGGCAGTCTACGTGTGCGTAGTGACGAGTTGGAGTGTCATATTCTACGTGTGAAGTAGAGATGGTGATACCACGAGCTTTTTCTTCTGGTGCGTTATCGATTTGATCGAATGCACGAGCAGCACCACCGTAAGTTTTAGCTAAAACTGTAGTGATTGCAGCAGTCAGGGTTGTTTTACCGTGGTCAACGTGGCCGATAGTACCAACGTTAACGTGCGGTTTGGAACGTTCAAATTTTTCTTTAGACACGACTATATTCCTTAATATCGCTCCCTCAAATAGAGGGAGCGTAAACTAAATTGAACTCGAAAGGATCTTATTTCGCTTTACGAGCTTCGATAATAGCCTGAGCGACGTTGCTAGGCGCTTCGTTGTACTTCAAGAACTCCATAGAGTAAGAAGCACGACCCTGAGTTTGTGAACGCAGGTCAGTTGCATAACCGAACATTTCAGCCAGTGGTACTTGAGCACGGATGATCTTACCGGTAGGCAGATCGTCCATACCTTCAACCATACCACGACGACGGTTTAAGTCACCGATAACGTCGCCCATGTAATCTTCTGGCGTTTCAATCTCAACTTTCATGACTGGCTCAAGCAGAATTGGCTTAGCTTTCATGAAGCCGTCTTTAAATGCCATTGATGCGGCAATTTTAAACGCGATTTCTGAGGAGTCAACATCATGGTAAGAACCGTAATGTAAACGAGCCTGAATATCCACAACAGGGTAACCTGCTAATGGACCAGATTTCAGCTGTTCTTGAATACCTTTATCAACTGCTGGGATGAATTCTTTAGGAATTACACCACCAACGATGTCGTTGATAAATACGTAGTTCTCTTCACCACCTGCTGGTAATGGAGACAGGTCCATAACAACATGACCGTACTGACCACGACCACCAGATTGTTTCGCGTGCTTACCTTCGATATCAGTTACTGTATCACGAATAGTTTCACGGTAAGCAACCTGTGGTTTACCTACGTTCGCTTCAACTTTAAATTCACGACGCATACGGTCAACTAACACGTCTAAGTGCAGCTCACCCATACCAGCAATGATAGTCTGACCAGTTTCTTCGTCGCTTGATACGCGGAAAGATGGATCTTCTTGAGCCAGACGGTTCAGAGCGATACCCATTTTTTCTTGGTCAGCTTTAGTCTTAGGTTCGATAGCAACAGAGATTACTGGCTCTGGGAATTCCATACGTTCTAAGATGATTGGTGCATCAATTGCACATAAAGTATCACCTGTAGTTACGTCTTTCAGACCGATAGCAGCAGCGATGTCGCCCGCACGAACTTCTTTAATTTCTTCACGCTTGTTAGCATGCATCTGAACAATACGGCCAAAACGTTCTTTTTTGTCTTTAACCGGGTTCAGAACTGTGTCACCTGAGTTTACAACACCAGAGTACACACGGAAGAATGTTAAGTTACCAACAAATGGGTCAGTAGCGATTTTGAATGCCAGAGATGAGAATGGCTCGTCGTCGCTTGAATGACGTTCTGCTGGAGTATCTTTACCGTCTGGTAACATACCATTGATAGCAGGAACATCTGTTGGTGCTGGCAGGTATTCAATTACCGCATCCAGCATTGCCTGAACACCTTTGTTCTTAAATGCAGAACCACAGGTAACCAGGATAATTTCGTTATCTAGAACGCGTTTACGCAGAGCAGCTTTGATTTCTGCTTCTGTCAGTTCTTCACCGCCCAGATATTTGTCCATCAGGTCTTCTGATGCTTCAGCAGCAGATTCAACCAGGTTGTTGTGCCATTCTTCAGCTAAATCTTGCAGATTTGCAGGAATGTCTTCGTATTCGAAGGTAACACCTTGGTCTTCTTCATTCCAACGGATTGATTTCATTTTAATTAAATCAACAACACCGGTGAAATTTTCTTCAGCGCCTACTGGGATTTGCAGTGGAACTGGGTTTGCTGCCAGACGTGTTTTGATTTGTTCAACAACACGCAGGAAGTTTGCACCCATACGGTCCATTTTGTTAACGAACGCAATACGTGGTACATGATATTTGTTAGCCTGGCGCCATACTGTTTCTGACTGAGGCTGAACACCACCAACTGCACAGTAAACCATAACCGCGCCATCAAGAACACGCATAGAACGTTCTACTTCGATTGTGAAGTCAACGTGTCCTGGGGTGTCGATGATGTTTACACGGTGAGGCTCAAACTGTTTAGCCATACCAGACCAGAATGCAGTAGTTGCTGCGGATGTGATAGTAATACCACGTTCCTGCTCCTGCTCCATCCAGTCCATTGTTGCTGAACCTTCGTGAGTTTCACCAATTTTATGGTTTACACCGGTATAAAACAGAATACGTTCACTTGTAGTGGTTTTACCGGCATCGATGTGCGCACTAATACCGATATTACGGTAGCGTGCTATGGGGGTTTGACGAGCCATTTTTTCCTCTCTCGTGGGCGTTCAATTCAGGTAAAGGACAGCAAAGCTGTCCTGAAAAGAGTTGCGATACTCCGTGGATTACCAACGGTAGTGTGCGAACGCCTTGTTTGCATCTGCCATACGGTGAACGTCTTCACGTTTCTTAACAGCAGCGCCTTTGTTTTCAGCCGCATCAGATAATTCATTTGCCAGGCGAAGAGCCATGGATTTATCACCGCGTTTACGAGCAGCTTCTACAATCCAACGCATTGCTAATGCATTACGACGAACTGGGCGTACTTCAACTGGAACTTGGTAAGTTGAACCACCAACACGGCGGGATTTAACTTCCACAGTAGGACGTACGTTATCTAATGCGATTTCGAACGCTTCCAGTTCAGTTTTGCCTGAACGCTGAGCCAGGGTCTCAAGCGCATTATATACGATAGATTCTGCAGTAGATTTTTTACCGTCTACCATCAGAATGTTTACAAATTTGGCCAGCAGTTCTGATCCGAACTTAGGATCTGGCAGAATTTTACGTTGACCAATTACACGACGACGTGGCATGGAAATACTCCGTTTAAATTCAGGGTTGTCCAAAACTCAATGAGTTTATTTTGACATTAATGGTGAAAAAATGTTTGGCCTTACTTAACGGAGAACCATTAAGCCTTTGGCTTCTTCACACCGTACTTAGAACGAGCTTGTTTACGGTCTTTAACACCGGAACAGTCCAGCGCGCCGCGAACAGTGTGGTAACGCACACCTGGTAAGTCTTTAACACGACCACCACGGATTAAGATTACGGAGTGTTCCTGCAAGTTGTGGCCTTCACCACCGATGTAGGAAGAAACTTCGAAACCGTTAGTCAAACGCACACGGCATACTTTACGCAGTGCTGAGTTTGGTTTTTTTGGAGTGGTAGTATATACACGAGTACATACGCCACGTTTTTGCGGGCAAGCTTCCAGAGCTGGAACGTTGCTTTTAACAACTTTCGAGCTACGAGATTTGCGCACCAGCTGGTTAATAGTTGCCATTTAAAAAAAGCTCCTGGTTTTTGCTTCGTAAACACGGATTTGAACTCTGTCTTGTCAACAAGACAAAACATGAGGACGCAGAATTTTATTGCTGACAGGCTCATGTGTCAAGAATTATACAGCAATTCTACGCTCCCCAATGAATTTGTTGGGGGTGTTTTACCGTTAAATCGACAAAATCACCATAATTGATAAGTTTAATGTGATGAGATACTTGATCTTTTAAGCCTCTTGCCAAAACATCATCAATTAATGCGTAAACTGAAATTTGCTGTTGGAGACAATATTTTAATAAGGGATTGTCTTCAAGAACTGCCAGTACACCATCTTGTATTAACAAAACATCATCTTCTTTTGTCAATAAAGATAAAAAAGCCTCTAAATCACTTTGATAAATAGAGACAGAATAAGTATACAACATAACCGTTCAACCTTCCTGACTAACTTCTTTATTAAAAGCGCAATACCACATCATATTCACTCAATTTTTGAGCAATATCTTCTTGGGATATCACCTGCACATCCAACACAAAAGAAGTTTGAGAGGATAATCCACGATGAGCCATGTCTTTCTGTGATATATAGACGTTTGTCACATCATACAAGGGTAGCACTTTAAATGTTGCAGCATGATGACGTGATAGCACTCCTTCAGGCTGTTGATTTTCAACAAGTTGAAACACACCATCAGAGATAAAAAAAACACCAATATCTTCTGTTAATGCAGAGGTTGCGAGTAAAGCATCTAAACCTTCTCGCCCTGCACTATTACCATGAGGCGCTTGAGTAAAAAGGAATGCGATTGAATTCATTTTCTTCATTAAAATTGCACCACACGGGAACAGGTTAACATCGCTTGAGCCAGTGAACCTAATCCACTTAACTCAAATTCAGTTGCCATGTTATGGCTATCCATTTCCTGCTCTTTTGCCTGCTGTTCATCGATAATTCCTCTACGCAATGCGGCAGCAACACAAACATGCAAGGGAATTTGATGTTCTTTCGCCAATGTAACCCACGCTTTAGGGAGATCAAATTCATCATTTGCAGGCGATACCAATTTGTTAGCATTCACAACACCTTCCCGATAGAAGAAGACTTGTGAAATCTTATGCCCTTTTTCAAGAAGGGCATTTGCGAATAAATAGGCACTTGAAGCTTGTTCAGTTCCGTAATGAGGCCCTGTAACCACTAAACAATATGTCAAGGAACTCATAATGTTGCCTTATTCTCCATTTTTAAACTGGCGAATATAGAGATACACAGTATGTTTTGAGATATTTAAGCGATCTGCAACCTGATTAATGGCATCTTTAATATCAAAAATACCTTTCTCATAAAGGCTTAACACCACTTGTTTATTCTTAGCATTATTCGCAACTTCGCGATCATTATTTACTTCTTCAATCGTAAACTCTAATGTTTGAGCCACTAAATCATCGACAGATGAAGCAAAGTTAACATCGGATGCAACTTCATGCGTTTCTTCAGGAATAAAGGTTTTGATTATTTCAGAGAATGGAACATCAAGGTTCATATTAATACACAATAAACCAATGACACGACGTTCACGATTACGGATAGCAATCGTGATTGACTTCATCAATGCACCACTTTTCGCTCTAGTAAAATAAGCCTTTGAAAAACTTGAATCTTCATCTGTGATATCATGTAACATTTGTAATGCTAAATCGGTAATTGGAGAACCAATCTTTCGACCAGTATGTTCTCCATTCGCGATTTTAACCGCTGAACATTTCAAATCTTCCAGAGAGTGCAATACGATTTCGCAATGATTGCCGATAAGCATTGCCAAACCATCCACGGCTGCTTCATAGGACTTTAGTATTTCGTGATCAGTTTGAGTAAAAGGTCGGCTATCTAGTTTTTCAAACTCGCTGCTGTCACCATTAAATAACGGGCTAGACATTTGATTATATAATCCTTAAAGGCTTTAATTATGATAATGACTTGAGGTTCTATTTTTTATAACGATTCGTCATTGCGGATCAATTCAATATTAAAAAAATTTAAATATAAAAACAGAATTAAGAACGATTCTGACGTTAGATCGCCAGAAGATCTACGTCAAGTAACTTAGAATAAGAGCTTTGTGATAGGTCACAGCTTTTTTCATTTTTTTTATCTTTTGTACTCATTCCTACCTTTTATTTTTGAAAATTTTCCTTTTTCAGAGTGGGCTGGATAAAGATTGACACTACTGAATAGATTACCTATATTCCAAATTATTGTTATTTTCACGAGTGATTAATCCCATGAATACACTGATGATATGCCAATCTCAGCAAACTTCATCAATAATAGGATTAATTTCTGTTGCTTCTATGCCTATTGAGATTCTCTCTTCACCACCTCCGCCTGTGAAAGTGGTTGTAGTCAATACAACGGTTGTTGTTGCAACTCGCGTAGCTTGATTTGTTTACTTAGCTTAAGAACGTACTTAATCACCACTATATAGTGATATGTTGCTTACATTTATTCATTGATATTTTATCAATTAGCTAATAATCATTAAAAATAATCAAGCTCTCTTATTGCTTATTTTACAGGTATATCATCATGTACTTACGTCAATATTGGGCAAAGCTCGGCCCAACAACGTTATTCGTTTTATTGTGGAGTAGTGGCGCTATCTTTTCTCGCTGGGGATTAGATAATGGTAGCTCATTTGCAATTTTAACTTGGCGTTTTATTATCGCTTTAGCGTTTCTCTCTTTTTTATGTATTCAGCGCCATCGCTTTTTGCCACCCAAAGGAAGTCGTTTAAAAACAGCATGGGTCGGTTTACTTATTATTGGTGGTTATTCTATCTGTTATCTTTTAGCCCTTGCTAATAGCATTACACCGGGAATGTTAGCCACAATTATGGGCGTTCAGCCAATTATTACATTATGGATAATAGAACGTAATTTTACAGCGACACGACTATTAGGGCTTTTAATCGCCTTGGCTGGATTAGTGTTAGTGGTTGCCCAAAGTTTATTTAATACGGCTCTCTCATTGACGGGAATGATTTATGCGTTAATCGCACTACTCTGTATGAGCTTTGGTGCAATCTCACAGAAAAAACTGCAATTAGCACCGATGGATGCCTTACCGCTACAATATGTTGTTAGCCTTGTGTTGTGTTTGTTATTTGTACCCTTCCAGCCTTTTCATGCTTCATTCGACATTGGCTTTATCATTCCTGTACTTTGGCTTGCTGTGATCATTTCTGTTGTTGCCCAATTGCTACTATACCGTTTACTCACGACGGGTAATTTAGTTAACGTCACTAGCTTATTTTATTTAGTACCTGGCGTAACAGCATTAATGGATTACATCTTCTTAGGCAACAAGATGTCTTGGCTCAGCTTAATTGGGATGGGGGCAATTATTATTGGCTTATTGTTTGTTTTTAAAAAACCCAAAGCGATTATTATTGAAGAGAAAACAAACTAGCATTGTGTTAATAAATGACGTGTATATATTAAAAACAAAAATGCTGACATTAATGTCAGCATTTTTTAGTAAAATTTAGAGATAAGTGAATTACTTATCGCTTTCAACACTCAGTAATTCCACTTCAAATACTAATGTTGAGTTAGCAGGAATACCACTTGTTGCACGTTGTCCGTAGCCTAATTCTGGTGGAATAACTAACTTGATTTTACCGCCTTCTTTGATGTACTTCATACCTTCAGTCCAGCCAGGAATAACGCTTTTCAGGCTGATTGTCAGAGGTTCGTTACGATCGTAAGAGCTATCAAATTGTTTACCATCAATCAGCATGCCTTTGTAGTTTACAGTAACACGATCAGCATCTGTTGGTGTTTTACCTTTACCTGGGTTTTCAACTAAATATAGTAAGCCTGATTTAGTTTTTACTACACCTTTCTCAGCGGCAAACTCTGTACGGAATTTATCACCCGCAGCTTTATTCTCAGTCGCTTCTTTTTCCATTTTTGCTGTTGCAGCAGTACGGACTTGGTCTTCAAAAGCCGCTAATGTTAATTCAATTTCAGCGTCTGATAATTTTGATTTACTATTAAATGCATCCTGAACACCTGCTAACAGTTGTTTGGAATCTAAAGTAATACCAATATTTTTTTGTTCTTGTAATGCAGCTTCCATATAGCGACCCATCGACGCGCCTAACGCATAGGCATTTTGCTCATTTTGAGTTTTAAATGCGCTATTTAATGTTGGCACTTTAGCTGTAGCTTCTTCAGCGAATGCATGAGGTGCACTGAATGCGAAAGCTAAACTGGTTGCCAGCAACGTCGTTTTTAATAAAGATTTCATCCCATTCTCCAGTATATGTTAGTGAGTCGCTACGTTTTGCAAACGATCATCATAGATCTTTGCTTAAACGTTTTGCATCACATCTTGCTGTCGTTGCGGTATAGATTTCATCCGCGGGTAGCAATTTTATATGAATTTAAAAAATTTGCCGACACTCTTAACAGTTAATGTTAGGATTTTTGTCAGCACAGAGTGCTATCACATTAGCAAAATAGTCTTTTATCTCAAACCAGATTTATGTCTTCCTGTGTATATATCAGTAAATAAGATTAAATTTCGCGATTTTGTTAATCATATTCGTCGTAATAGGACATTTTAAAGGAGGAAAAACACAATGGATATTAAGGAAGTAGAGCGACTGCTCATTCAATTAGAAAGCAAAGTTGCTTTCCAAGATGCGACTATTGAAGAATTAAATCAGGTGGTCACACAGCAGCAAATCGAAATTAGCCGCTTTAAAGAAGCCTTAAAAATTGTTTCTGAGCGCCTAAAGAACTCTCAAACATCAATACTTGCTAGACCTGAGGACGAAACACCTCCACCTCACTACTGAGTTCTCGTTTGTTATTGATATCAAAACCGAAAACAAAAAAGGAGCGTTTAGTCGCTCCTTTTAATATTTTCAACGAAAGATTAGTGCTGGCAACCACAACCGCCATTACCGTGGCCGTGACCACCGTGGCCATGACCGCCGCCACCGCAGCATCCACCTTCTTCACCGTGTGAATGACCGTGACCGTGACCACCGCCACAACATCCGCCTTCTTCACCGTGACCGTGGCCACCACAACATTCGTGCTCTTCTTCTTCACCGTGTACGTGACCGTGAGCTAATTCTTCTTCAGTCGCTTCACGAATTGCAACGATTTCAACATGAAACTTCAGGTTTTGACCTGCTAACATGTGGTTACCATCAACGATAACTTCGTCACCTTCAATACCTGTAATTTCTACTGGTACTGGACCTTGATCGGTATCAGCAAGAAAACGCATACCAACTTCTAACTCATCAACACCAACAAAAACATCTTTCGGTACGCGTTGAACTAAGTTTTCGTCGTATTGACCATATGCATCGTCAGAAGCCACTTCTACATCGAATTTTTCACCGACTTCGCGACCTGTTAATGCATTTTCTAAACCACTGATTAAAGAACCACGGCCATGCAGATAGTCTAACGGTGCGCTCACCGTGGACTCATCAACTAAAACACCGTCTTCTGATCTTACTTGATAAGCCAGACTAACTACCAAGTCGTTTGCTACTTTCATGACATCTCCTACATACCCGTGGGCAAAATTTTCCCGATTGTAACGAAAAATAAATCTTCTGTATCGGGTTATATCAAAAAACCTACAATTATTGTGGTGTAAAGATCCCAATGACCTGCTCATTTTCACGAACAAGGGAATTAACTTCACCCTCTGTTTGCCGTTGTTGATGGCCACATTTCGCACATTCCACAATATCCACTTTATCTTCACGCCACATTTTGAGTGTATCTTGAGCTTGACAGTGTGGACACACAGCTCCTGCGATAAAGCGTTTACGGGTTGCAGACATGGGGTCAGTTCTCCTATTTATCAATAGATTTTTTTTCTTTATGTATTTGAGGAATGTCTTCTGTTAAAGATTCATCCCAAATATCAGGCTGATGGTGCTCTTGACGAATTTCTTCACTAAATAACTCCTCAAGTTCCCGTCTCGCTTCTTTTACTCGTGAAACGTTAGAAACTTCTTCAGGTGATTCATCCACCAGCTTTCTCAATAAGTTGATATCGAGACGACGAAAATGCTGTTGTGCCCGATAAGCTTGGTGAGGATGCATTCCTAATTCAATTAATGTTTTACGACCTAACTCTAAGGCACTAGAAAATGTTTCACGGCTAAAATCTGTCACGCCTGCTTTGAGCAATTCATGAGCTTCAACACGCCCTCTTGCCCTTGCAATAATATGCAAGTTAGGGAAATGATGCTGACAGAGATGAACAATTTCCATCGTAGCTTCAGGTTCATTACAGGTGATAACAATAGTTTTAGCATGTTCAGCGCCGGCAGCACGCAATAAATTGAGGTCAGTGGCATCACCATAATAAACTTTATAGCCATATTTACGCATGGTGCTTATGCTTCCAACATCATGCTCTAATACCGTGACGTTAATCTTATTCGCCATTAACAAACGCCCGACAACCTGCCCCATCCGGCCAAATCCGACAAGTATGACTTCTGGGTGGTTATTTTCAACAAAGGGCTGTTCGTCCGTTTTAGCGTCATTATAGCGACGAGCAAACACAGCGTCTGTCATTTGCATCACAAGAGGCGTTGTCATCATAGAAAGTGTGACAACAACCAACAATAACGCCATTTGCTGACTATCTAATACACCCATTGCCATCGATGTCGAGAAAACAACAAACGCAAATTCCCCGCCTTGGCTTAACACAGCTGAGAATTGTAATCGTGTGGAAAAACGTAATCTGGCTAACCACGCAATACTATAAAGTATTAATGCTTTTACAATAACCAGAACTAAGACGCCCAATAATACTTGTGGGAGATAACGCCATAAGATACCGATATCTAAAGACATACCGACAGAGATAAAAAAGAGTCCTAAAAGTAAGCCTTTAAAGGGCTCAATGGAGATCTCTAATTCATGTCGATACTCTGAATCTGCCAATAACACACCCGCAATAAAGGTCCCCATTGCCATTGAAAAGCCAAGAGTTTCCATAAAAATAGCGGCACCTAACACAACAAGTAGCGCAGCAGCAGTAAAAACTTCCCTTACTCCCGATTTCACCACTAAGCGCAAGAGTGGACGTAATAAATAACGACCACAAATCAGCAATCCAGCAAAAGCAGCCACTTTCACGCCAATGCGATACCAATCACTGCTTGCCGTTTCTCCAGCTAACAAAGGAATAACAGCAAGGATAGGAATAACGGCCATATCTTGGAAAAGTAAAACAGCAAAACCTAATTGTCCGCCTTCATTATGGTTCATTCCTTTCTCGTTCATAAGTTGCAATGCCATTGCCGTTGAAGACATCGCAATACCTAAACCTCCAATAACGGCAGCCTGCCATGAAAAAGAAGTAAAAACGAGGATGAGCCCTGAAAAAATAGAAGCAGTTAATACCACCTGCATTGAACCAACACCAAAAATGGCACGTCTCAGTTCCCATAACTTGGCTGGATTTAATTCCAAACCAATAAGAAACATTAAAAAGACCACACCTAATTCAGCAAAATGTAAGATATCATCAACATCTTTAAACAGCCCTAATCCCCAAGGACCAATAGCAATACCCGCAATCAAATAACCGAGTACTGCACCAATTTTAAGGCGTTGTGCAATCGGCACCATAATCACGGCAGCACACAAGAAAAAGAGCACAGCTTTAATCATCCAATTATCTTCCATTAGGCTTGCTCCCCTTCAAGTGGCGCACTTAACCAATGGCGATAAGCCTCACCGATATGAGTCAGTGTTGTTTTAGACTGTTGTCTTGCTGAATACACAATCATTGGTGATAGCCAGCGCATACCACACATTTCTGCCATTAATTCAAAAGGATGTAATAACTCTGTCAGTGTGTAGTGGTTCTTCCCATCATGTTGATAAGCCTGCTCAGGCTCTCCCGTTGTAATAACACAACGAAATGACTTACCCTTTAATTGTGCTCTACCTGCTTTGTTAGCAAATGGACGAGTTAACACTCTGTCTTGCCACTCTTTTAATAACGCTGGGCAACTATATGTTTGCAATGGAAATTGAAAAACGATCACTTGGTGCTTACACAACAAGGATTGTTCATGGTGTATATCAATAAAAAAATCAGGATAAGTAGCATATAAATCATGGATAGTTATATTCTCTAAATCCCTCACCGCTTTTAATAACGCTTTATTGGCGATTGATTGGCGCGGCTCGGGATGAACATACACCAGCAATACATTTGATGCGTTTGACATCATTCCTCCTTACAAAACGTGTCAGAAACTGTTTTTTCCGTTACCATGCACGCATTGTGACCAACTGTTACGAACAACTTACTCTATATATTAATTTACATACTCTTAATAGACGATATTTATGATTGTTTTTTCTTCTTTGCAAATTCGCCGTGGTGTCAGAGTGTTACTGGACAATGCCAGTGCAACCATTAATCCAGGGCAAAAGATTGGTCTAGTCGGTAAAAATGGCTGTGGCAAAACCACATTACTTGCTTTATTGAAGGGTGAACTTCAAGCTGAAGCAGGCAATGTTACCTATCCTAGTACATGGTCAATGGCATGGGTTAACCAAGAAACACCTGCACTTGATGTACCTGCTATTGATTATGTTATTGATGGCGATAGAGAATATCGCCAGTTAGAACAACGATTACAAAAAGCGAACGAAATAAATGACGGTCATGCTATCGCACTGATCCACGGGCAATTAGATGCAATTAATGCATGGACAATACAATCCCGTGCAGCAACCTTACTGAATGGTTTAGGTTTTAGTCAACAGCAGCTTAATGAACCTGTAAAATCATTTTCAGGTGGCTGGAGAATGCGTTTAAACTTAGCACAAGCGCTGATTTGTCGATCTGATTTACTGCTACTCGATGAACCAACCAACCACTTAGATTTAGATGCCGTTATTTGGCTAGAAAAATGGCTAAAAAGCTACACAGGCACACTTATTTTAATTTCCCATGACCGTGATTTTCTTGATCCTATCGTGGATAAAATCTTGCATATCGAGCAAGAAAAAATCTTTGAATATTCAGGCAACTACTCTTCGTTTGAAATGCAACGTGCCACCAAACTCGCACAACAACAAGCTTTGTTTGAAAATCAACAAGCCAAAATTGCACACTTACAGAGTTTTATAGATAGATTTAAAGCAAAAGCGACAAAAGCCAAACAAGCTCAAAGTCGTGTCAAAATGCTTGAGCGAATGGAAAAGGTTGCTCCTGCGCATTCAGATAACCCATTCCATTTTAGTTTCCGTCAACCCGAAAGCTTGCCTAATCCACTTTTATCAATGGAAAAAGTCAGCGCGGGTTATGGTGAAAAAATTATTCTTAATGATATCAAACTCAATTTAGTTCCCGGCTCGCGTATTGGATTATTAGGACGCAATGGTGCAGGTAAATCGACACTGATTAAATTACTTGCAGGTGAGATTGAACCGTTACAGGGAAAATTGGCACTTTCTAAAGGTATTAAGCTTGGTTATTTTGCCCAGCATCAATTAGAGTTTTTACGCTCAGATGAATCGGCACTACAACATTTAACTCGTTTAGCACCTAAAGAGACTGAACAAAAATTACGTGATTACTTGGGTGGTTTCGGCTTTCATGGCGATAAAGTCACAGATGCTTGTGGTCAATTCTCTGGGGGGGAAAAGGCGCGTTTGGTCTTATCACTTTTAGTTTGGCAACGTCCTAACTTGCTACTAATGGATGAACCGACAAACCACCTTGATCTAGATATGCGCCAAGCACTGACTCAAGCTTTAATTAGCTTTGAAGGCGCAATTGTTGTCGTATCGCATGATAGGCATTTATTACGCTCGACCACTGACGATCTCTATCTGGTGCACGATGGTCAAGTTGAGCCATTTGATGGTGATCTTGATGATTATCAACAGTGGTTAGTTGATCAAAACCGTCAAGAGACACAGGCAAATAAGAGCCAACAAGATAACGACAATACCACAACAACCGCCAATTTAAGTGCTCAAGATAAAAAAGAGCAAAAACGCAAAGAAGCGGAGTTTAGACAACAAACCCAGCCTCTACGCAAGAAACTCACAACATTAGAAAGTAAGATGGATAAATTAAGCCAAGAGCTTAGTGATATCGAAACAGCTCTTTCTGATAGTAGTATTTATGATACTAGCCGTAAAAATGAGCTTTCTGATTGCTTAAACCGACAAGGTGTTGCGAAATCCGCACTAGAAGAAGTGGAAATGGAGTGGATGGAGTTACAAGAAACACTGGAAGAAATGACAAACACATTTGAAGCCCAGTAATACAAGGCAATTCATTAAAAAAGGAACTATTTAAAGTGAAATAGTTCCTTTATTTTTGCCCTTCAATTCATTCTGAAAATTTATACAATTCATTTCACTTACGGTATTTATATCATTTTACAATAGCACGATTTACACAAAACATAATCTCACTCTATCTAGCAATAACCCAATAAAAATAACTATCTAACGTTTATTTTCTACCTATTTATATTAAGTAAGGGAAATAAATTCTTTCACGCTAAAGTTTTTAACATTCCAGCCGAATTAATCATTCTGCTAAGTGGACCTCCCACTTACCAACGAAAAGGCAAAGCTAATAGGTAGGGTTATGTTAAAACGAATTAAAATCTCTCAAGGTTTAATGTGTGTCCTGACTCTGTTTTGTATTATTCAGATCATTTCTGGAGTACAAAGCATTCACGATGCCTACCAGACTCAAAACACTCTTAAAAAAATTTCATACAGTTTCGATCAACTACGCACAATGGATAATACCTATGCGGAGTTGAATACATTACGTACTGATATTATTGCACAAGCATTTAGTTATATTTCAAATCCTCAAGCTGAGGATGCGAACATCACCACATTTATGCAAACCATGCCTGCACGTAAAGCACAAGTTGATGCATTGATGAATGAGTATGTTGAGCTATCAGCACAAACAGGTTTCGATCAGCAACGTATGGCTCAGATCAAACAACTCTATCAAAAGAGCCGAGCTGATCTTGATTTACTGGCGCAGTATTTAAGTGAACGTAACACTAACGCAGTTCGTTTAATTTTAAAAAGCCCAGCAAACACTAACTTCACCAATTCATTATATGAAGCCACCGACTTTATTACCGATGAAGTTGTGAATCCTTCAGTGATTGAAGCAGAAGGTAACTACCACAGCATGTTGTGGATAGCATCACTCTTTATGGGTATCTTCCTCATCTTTACCACCTTAGTACTTATTTGGATCCGCAAATACATCATTGTGCGCATTAACCAAATGATCATCTATCAAGAGGCAATTGCTAAAGGTGATCTAGTCAGTCGTATTGATAGCGACGTTTCAGGTAAGACTGAAATCGATCAACTCATGCTCGGCTTGCAGCAAATGCGTGCTCAATTAAAAGAGATGGTAAGCTCAATTCGAAATACTAGTGCAACTATTTACACTGGCGTACAAGAGATTGCTGCAGGTAATAATGATTTATCTAGTAGAACTGAAGAGCAAGCCAGTGCATTAGAAGAAACGGCATCCAGCATGGAGCAGATGACCGCAACTATTCGTAATAACACAGAAAGCGCTCGTGAAGTCACAGAGCTCGTTATGAGTACTGCTGATATTGCCGTTCAGGGTGGTGAGCATAGTAATAAGATGGTAATGACAATGACAGACATTGCCGATCGCTCACAAAAAATTGGTGAAATCACTGCGGTCATTGATGATATTGCTTTCCAAACCAATATATTAGCCCTTAACGCTGCTGTTGAAGCGGCTAGAGCGGGCGAACAAGGCCGTGGTTTCTCTGTGGTTGCAAGTGAAGTTCGTAACTTAGCACAACGTAGTGCGGAAGCGGCGAAAGAGATCAAAGAGCTAATTGAATCGACAATATTACGTGTTAGACAAGGTAATGATCTTGTTGAACAAGTGAGTTTATCAATGGGTGAGATTGTCACTTCTGTTAATCATGTTTCGGGTTCGATGAAAGAAATTTTATCTGCATCAGAAGAACAAACCCGCGGTATTGCACAGATCAGCCTTGCTGTTAATGAAATGGATAAAGCAACACAGCAAAATGCGGCGATGGTTGAACAATCAACGGCGGCCTCTGCCACATTAAGTGAACAAGCAAGTATGCTGGATACGATTGTGAATACATTCAAAGTTGAGCACGAAAAAGTTGCACCAACTAAAACTGAATTGCCTACATTCTCAGCTAAATCACAAGACACAGAAACACTTAAAACCCCAACAATAAAAACCAATAATCACGAAACAGACGATAATTGGGAAAGCTTTTAATGATACAACGCTCTCATACAATATCGTGTGAGAGAGTTGTGTAGAAAATAGCCCAAAACATATAACAAAACCTCTACCTACCATACTCCCAGTAATTTTTCTGGGAGTATTTTTGATCCCACCGCACATAAACACAAAAAAACAGATCGTTTTTTATACGAAACAAAAGCATTTTTTGAGAAAAATTAAGAGTGTTTATGAAAGCGACAATTTTATTTGTCTTATCATAAGATAAAAAGATAAATAAAAATAAAATATTGCTTATTATTATTTTAATATCCAACAAAACATTATTAATATTTATATTTTAACAATTAACACAAAAAATAAGTAAGATAATATACTTATAGGTTTTTCTATAAATCATTAGAAAATTTTAGCCATTAGCTGACAATCAAAGCTAAAAAAAGAAATATAAGTCGTCTTTACTATCAAACAGAGTAGCAAAGTTAAAGTTTTTAAATATTTAGCCGAATAAGTTTAATTGATAAATAGTTATCGCTCCTTGCTGTGTGTCCTACAAACCAATTAAATAGGTAAGGCTATGCTGAAACGAATAAAAATATCTAATGGCTTAATGTTTATCTTAATACTGTTTTGCGCCATTCAACTTTTTTCTGGTGCAATGAGTATCCGTGATGCGAGTTTAACAAATAAGCGGATCTCACAATTAGCGAATGGCTTTGAACAGATAAAAACGATGGATTATGGTTATGCTGAGTTAAATAAATTACGTGAAGATATGCTAAATGTTATGTTTGAAGCCCATCTCACACCCGATATTGCAGAAAGTAAAATTTCTGATTTCATTTCCTCTTATCCAAAAAGAAAACAAGAAATTACACGTATTATTACTGCATATTTCACAGCTACCGAAGAAGCAGATTTTGAGCCCGAAAAAATAGAGAGCATGAAAAAGCTCTTTAAACGTGTACTTTATGATCTTGACCAACTTGTATCATGTTTAGAAATTCGTGATTACTACGGCTTTCAATCTCTTTATGCACATAATACCAATGAACGCTTTACTCAATCCCTTTATGAAGCAACAGATTATCTCAGTGATAACGTTGTTACTCATGCAATAAAAGCAGCTCAAGGTAATTATGAACGTACCTTGATTTTAACTTTTGTCTTTATGTTTATTTTTATTCTTTTTACTGTCCTTGTTGTGCTTTGGATACGTCGAAATATTGTTTTACGTATCAATCAAATCGTGGATTATATGTCAGATATTTCTCAAGGAAATTTATTAGAAAATAAAAACATCACAGCAAAAGGGAATAATGAAATTGACCAATTAATTACAGGTATTCAATATATGCGTACTGAACTGTCATTAATTGTGAATGCAATTCGAGGAACAAGTCATCATATTTACACGGGAGTTCAAGAGTTATCAGCAGGCAATACCGATCTTTCTTGCCGTACTGAAGAACAAGCTAGCGCATTAGAAGAAACCGCATCTAGTATGGAACAACTCACAGCAACAGTAAGAAATAATACAGAAAGCGCTCGTGAAGTTTCACACCTGATTAGTCAGACCTCCAATATTGCCAGCAAAGGGGGCGATGTCACCAATAGAATGGTGAAAACGATGACTGATATTGCCGATAGCTCACAAAAAATTGGTGAAATCACCGCGGTTATCAATAGCATCGCTTTCCAAACCAATATTCTCTCGTTAAATGCTGCGGTTGAAGCCGCAAGAGCGGGTGAACAAGGTCGAGGTTTCTCAGTCGTTGCCACCGAAGTAAGAGAATTGGCACAACGCAGTGCCGAAGCTGCAAAGGAAATTAAAGAGTTAATTGATGCCTCTATTAGCCGTGTTCGTCATGGCAATGATCTGGTTGAGCAAGTTAGCATTTCTATGGGCGAAATACTAACATCCGTAAAACATGTTGAAGATTCAATGACTGAAATTTTATCTGCGTCAGAAGAGCAAACCCGAGGTATCACCCAAGTCTCTCTTGCGGTCACTGAAATGGATAAAGCAACACAGCAAAATGCGACGATGGTTGAACAATCTTCTGCTGTTGCCAGCTTATTGACTGAAGAAGCGGGTAATCTTGAACAAATTGTTGAGCAATTTAAAACGGCTGAAAGTGAACAGTTCAATAAAAAGACACAACATAAAGTAATAGAAAAACAATTCTCATCTGAAAAATCACTGCATACAAAAGATGAGAAGATGAAAAACACAGTCAAAGATGACGTGAAAGAGAGAAAATCAGCAAAAGGAACAGCGACTGTAAATGACGGTGAAGATGATGATTGGACAAGCTTTTAACTCATTGAGTTGCTCAGGATAAAAGCGTGATTTAGATAAACATAAAGACACCTATTTTTAGTAGGTGTCTTTTTCTTTTACTTCTTCAATAATGATAAATTAATGAAATACATTGATTGCACTAACTAAGTAATTAGTTTGTACTTTCATTTCACCTGAAATCATTGAGGCTTTAGAAACATAATTCGCATTTTCATGCGTAATCGATTCCAATTTTTCAACAGCGCGACCAAGTTCTTTTAAACCTGCACTCTGCTCTGATGATGCAAGACTGATTTCACCAATTAAATCAGTCACATTTTTAACATGTACTACAATATCTTCCATAGTTCCGACAGTTTCATTGACTTGCTTTGAGCCGACTTTGATATTGCTACTTGAATCACTGATCAGTGTTTTGATCTCTTTCGCAGCCTCTGCACTGCGCTGCGCCAATTCTCTGACTTCGGTGGCAACGACTGAGAAACCTCGACCTTGTTCCCCTGCTCTGGCAGCTTCTACGGATGCATTAAGTGCAAGGATATTAGTTTGAAAGGCAATGCTATCAATAACACCAATGATATTACTAATACGATCAGAACTCTTCGCAATATCATTCATTGTATTAACGATATTATCCATTGCACTACCTCCTTTTATCGCTGCCTCACAAGTGATATTAGAAAGGTTGTTTGCTTGCCCTGCCGTTTCACTATTACTACTTACCGCTGTCGTTAATTCATTCATCGTTGAGGCAGTTGCTTCAACATTGCTGGCAGTTTGCTCTGTTCTTACATACAGATCGCGATTACCTGCTGCTAATTGATCACAAGAGATGTCTACTTGATGTATTTGATGACTCACATCACTGACTAACCAACGAAACATACGCCCTAATTGATTAACTGAACGCTGTGTCATACCCACTTCGTCGATGCGATTTATATATGTAACGTTATGCTCATCGCCAGTTGCAACTCGATTCGCTTGCTCATTCAGTAGTCTAATTGGCTTAACAATCTGAAAATAGAGAATACGTTCATTTGCCATCAGTAATACCAACAAAATCGCAATATGCATAAAAAGAGCATAACCCGATAAACCAGCAAACCATGCACTCAACAACATAAAAGGTAGAGGTAAGAGTATTAAAAGACGGAGCCGTTTTTTTAATGAAATTGTCTGATTCCATGAGCGCCAACGTTGCCATCCTTTATAAACAAAAGCGCCTTTTAAAAACATGTGTGAAGGATACTTACCTTGATTAAACGCAGCGTAAAGCGCTGAGGCTTGTGCTATTTCCTCTTTTCTTGCAGAAGTCCTTACCGACATAAAACTTTGAATTTTACCCTGACGTATAATAGGGGTGATATTCGCTCTTACCCAATAGTAATCCCCATTTTTACGCCGATTCTTCACGATCCCAGTCCAAACCTCTCCTTGTTTTAACGTTTTCCACATATCCTTAAAAACTGCTGAAGGGATATCTGGATGTCGGACAATATTGTGGGGTTGTCCCACTAGTTCTTCCACTGAAAACCCACTGGCTTCGACAAAGTCCTCGTTGGCATAAATAATATTGCCATCAAGATCTGTCGTCGACATCAGTGTTGCGTTTTCAGATACCGGGTATTCTCGCTGTGTCACCGGTTGATTGTTACGCATTAGTTACTCTCCTCGACATTGAAATTAAAACATCTCAACAAAAAAAGACTGCCTAAATAACTATCGTTTCGGCCGTTAGGAGAATAACTTTAGTAATAAGTGTAAATACCTATGTTTAAATATTAATTTTTTGAATCAGTTCAAATTTTTTAATTATCTAGGCTATTAATTAATGCCTGTGAGCTTAGCACTAATGTCTTCGCACACTCATCACATTTCTTTAATAACGCCATAAAAATAAGGTCAGTAATCGTGTTTTGTGCTGTGCGTGAAGAGATTGAAGCGCTTCGCCACTCACCTTCATCCGCAATTGTTTCTAATATATAATCAGAAATTCTTCCTAATGGAGAGTGTTTTTCTCCTGTAATAGCAATGATTTTTGCTCCCTGTTTTTTAGCTACAGAAGCCGCAACTAACATATCTTTTCTTTTGCCACTATAAGAAATAACTATCTGTAAATCTTTTGGACTTAACATTTGGGCAACAGATATCTGAACATGGTGATCTGTTTCAATCAGCGTGGTTATTCCTATTTTTTGTAATTTATAGCTTAAATCTCTTGCGACTAATCCTGAACCACCAATACCAATAATCTGAACTCGCTGAGCTTCATCAATAAGCTGGATCACCTTTTCAAAATGGAGGTAATTAATTTGGCGAGTTGTATCGCAAATTGAATTATTTTTCTCTTGAGCAAGTTTTTGTGCGATAACCACTAAGCTATCTTCAGAGCCTATTTGATTATGTAATAGGCTAGGATTTGCCCCTGAATTCGCGTTCTTTCGACCTAGCTCTTCACTAATGGCGAGTTTCAAAGAAGGAAAGCCTTTGAATCCTATTTTTTGACTAAATTTAACAATAGCAGATTGACTCACCCCCATTGTTTCAGCAAGTTGCTGTGACGATAAAGTGATTGTTTTTTCTGGATTATCTAAAATGTAGTCTGCTATTTTTCGCTGATTTGTAGCCATGCCCGGCTTTATCCAGGCAATTTTCGTTAATGTCGGCATAATGACAATATCCACTTCGAGTACTATATAGTTATATGGAGTAATTCTTGGTACAGTATTTAATACCTAAAAAAATTAATTTCTTAGAATAAAATCAATTAAAAAGAGATAATGAACAACAATAAAGTATAGAAAAAATCACCTTATTATTGGAATACTTGTTTTTATAATAGTTTTATAATTATTTTTTCAATCGGAACAATGCTCATCAGTCCTTATATTTATAATACTTAATTTATTCCTCTCTTTATTTTAAATAATAATTTATTCTTTTAGGTCAATAGAACGATATAGACTTAATCTATTTATTCTTAATAAATTTTTATTTTCAAACACCTACATTCATTTAATAACAATTCAAAAACATAAACGTAATAAAAATCACTTTAATAGAAACAGTAAAAAGAATAAATAATTTCTATATAAAATAGTTATTTTTCCATTTTAATAGTGTTAATAATGAGAAATAAAAAATCAAATAGTTGAATAAAGAGATCTATATAATGACTAAAAAAATCAGTCATCACTTTATACAAGAGAGTACTTTAACATGAATGATTGTATCAGTGGACGGTCGTAGATCTCTCTTTTTATAGAGGAATACTCTTTTTTTGACACACATCAAGAGAGATCATTTCAACAAATCTTAAAAAACATCATTTAAATCAAAAAAGTTTGGTTAACCATTGATTTATACCTATTTTCTGAAATTACTCTATCCAAATCAAAGGGACGCAGAGCGCCGTTAATAATCCCATTGAAATATTAAAAATAAACCAAGACCTTCTGCTTTGTAAAAATAAGCTGATTAAGGTTCCCCCTAAAATCCAAACAATGCCTGCAACAAAATTCACTATCACCATCACAATACTCATCGCAATAATTGAACTAAAATAGGCATCACCAGATAAACTAAAACTCCCAACAGCCCCTAATCCCATCATCCACGCTTTAGGATTGAGAAATTGCAATAATCCGCCTTGAAACCAACTTACTGCTTGTGACGTTTTTGCTGGGATATCTAAACGCTGATAAGATGATGTCGCTGTTTTCCAAGCAAGCCAAAGTAAGTATGCACTCCCGATTATCTTTAATCCTATATGCAATGCAGGATAAATAATCAGTAATGCAGCCACACCAAATGCCGAGCTAAGTAAAACACATTGCATTCCCAGCATAATACCCACCATAAGCTTTAGTGAGCCTTTAAAACCGACATTAGCACCTGATGAAGTCAGTAATAAGTTGTTGGGTCCAGGTGTGATAGCGGCAATAAACAAGAAAATAGTTAAAGAAAAAATAAGGCTAATTGTCATGGCGAGAGCTCAAAGATGTGACAGATGTTTTATTTTCACCGAAAATAGCAGTATGTTATTTAGCAAACAAGTGTTAATTCATTTTGATAGACGGGAAATATGTCTCAATACTTTAATCCAATGCGTTGGGCTAAAAATCCACATTTACAAACGCTTTTACCAAGAATAGTGCGTAGAACACCACTATTAACGCCTTATTGGCAACGACTAAACCTTCCTGATAATGATTTTGTCGATTTGGCATGGAGTGAAGATCCTAAAATGGCTCTCGATAAACCAAGGTTAGTGATCTTTCATGGTTTAGAAGGAAGCTTTAGCAGTCCTTATGTTCATGGCATGTTATCAGCAGCAAAAGAGAGAGGCTGGCTAAGTGTTGTAATGCATTTTAGAGGATGTAGTGGCGAGCCCAATAGACAAAAACGCATCTATCACTCAGGTGAAACCGAAGATGCTCGCTACTTTTTAAATTGGCTAAAAAAGGAGTTTGGTGAACAACCAACAGCTGCTGTCGGCTACTCTCTTGGAGGTAACATGCTCGCTTATTACCTTGCTGAAAGTGGTGAAAATGCCGTAGTAGATGCAGCAGTTATTGTATCAGCACCATTAATGTTAGAGCCTTGTTCAACTAAAATTGAGCATGGTTTTTCCCGTTTTTATCAATGGTATCTATTAAAAGGACTAAAAAATAACGCGACACGTAAACTGATCCGCTATCCTGAATCATTGCCAATTAGTTTGTTGACAATAAAATCCATCAAAAAACTACGCCAATTTGACGATCTAATTACCTCTAAAATTCATGGATTTAAAGATGCCCTAGATTACTATCGCCAATGCAGTGCCTTGCCTTTATTAAATAAAATAAAGAAAACGACACTGATCATTCACGCTAAAGATGATCCTTTTATGTCTGCAGATGTTATTCCTGATATCACAACACTACCCAATAATATTGAGTATCAACTTACTGAATTTGGCGGGCATGTGGGTTTTGTCAGTGGCAAGCTTTCTAAGCCCGTGATGTGGCTTGAAAATCGGATACCTGACTGGTTATCCGCTTATTTGGAGAAAACCAAATGATAATACCTTGGAACGAACTTTCCACAGAAACCCTAGACAATCTTATTGAAAGTTTCGTTTTACGAGAAGGCACTGATTATGGTATCCAAGAAAAGACGCTTGAACAAAAAGTCGCCGATGTAAAAAAACAACTTAAATCTGGTGAAGCCGTGTTAGTTTGGTCAGAACTTCATGAAAGCGTCAATATTATGCCTGCATCGCAATTTCGCTCTGATTAATCACTCCAGAGCGCAATATTGCCACCAATAAGGGCTAACCTTATTTTGCAAAAGGATAACCTATGTCAGTCAAACATCCTATCATCGCGGTTACTGGCTCAAGTGGAGCAGGAACGACTACCACGAGCCAAGCTTTTCGTAAGATATTCCAACAACTTAATGCACATTCTGCTTTAATTGATGGAGATAGTTTTCATCGCTATACTCGCCCTGAAATGGATATGGCGATAAGAAAAGCCAAAGAACAAGGGCGACATATTAGCTATTTTGGCCCTGAAGCAAATGATTTTAGCCTACTGAGTTCCACATTCAGCCACTATAGCGAAACAGGACAAGGCCAATCACGTAAATATTTACACTCTTATGATGAAGCAACTCCCTACAATCAATTGCCAGGGACTTTTACACCATGGGAATCATTACCTAATAATACCGATGTACTCTTTTATGAAGGATTACACGGAGGTGTTGTCACTGATGAACATGATGTCGCACAGCATGTTGATTTATTAGTGGGCGTTGTTCCTATCGTTAACCTTGAGTGGATACAAAAACTTATCCGAGATACAACCGAACGGGGCCACTCACAAGAAGCCGTAAGAGATTCAGTGGTGCGTTCAATGGATGATTATATTAACTATATTATTCCTCAATTCTCACGCACTCACATTAACTTCCAACGCGTTCCGACCGTTGATACTTCGAACCCTTTTTCTGCCAAAGCAATTCCCACTCTTGATGAAAGCTTTATTGTTATTCGTTTTCGTGGCTTAACTGATATTGATTTTCCCTATTTACTTGCGATGTTACATGGCTCGTTTATGTCAACAATAAACACTATTGTTGTACCGGGTGGTAAATTAGGATTAGCGATGGAATTAATTATGGCACCATTAGTCAAAAAATTATTAAATGGCGAAAAGATAAGTTAACCAAAATAAAATTTATCTCTATAAAAATAATATCCCTTAATTAATGGGATATTATTTTTCAAATTAAACTTTATTTTAAAATATCAAATTTAGTCAGCATCTTTTATTTCAAATGAATGCGTAATATTGGCTGCTTTTCCTAACATTAGAGAAACAGAACAATATTTTTCTGCGGATAATTGAACTGCTCGTTCTACGATTTTATCCGTTAATTCTTTACCTGAAACAATAAAATGTAAATTAATATCAGTAAATAAACGAGGTGCTTCTTCGCGTCGCTCTGATGTTAATTTCACTTCACAATCAGTCACTTGGTGACGACCTTTACGTAAAATACTCACGACATCAATAGCGCTACATCCACCCGCAGCAATTAATACCATTTCCATTGGGCTTGGGGCTTTATCACCCGAATTCCCATCCATCATCATTTGATGGCCTGATGAAGATTCGCCGACAAAAGATAAATCTTCAACCCACTTAACTCGCGCTTCCATTTATTTTCCCCCTAAAGATAACAGAAACTAAAAGAGTACATTCTCATAATTCAACTAGCAATTAGCAAATAGGTTTATTATGCTGACTGCGTAAAACGAGACTTAATGCACTAATTGTGTTAAAAACAATATCTGCTTGATGATAGTGGTTAAGATCAATGCATTATTTTCTCATTTATTATAATCTACTCCATATTAACTTACCGTGTTCTCAGGAAGTTAATAGGTAAAGATAGGATTTTTAAGCACGCTGTCTCAAAAGGGAACCTATCCGTTTTGAAAGGCTGCATTTAACGTACAGAGGATAACGCGAATGGTTCTCGGCAAGCCGCAAACAGACCCGACTCTTGAATGGTTTTTGTCACACTGCCATATTCACAAATATCCATCCAAGAGCACGCTGATCCACCAAGGTGAGAAAGCGGAAACACTTTATTATATTGTTAAAGGTTCCGTGGCTGTTCTTATTAAAGATGAAGAAGGAAAAGAAATGATCCTCTCCTACCTAAATCAGGGGGATTTCATCGGTGAACTTGGATTATTTGAAGAAGATCAAGAACGTAGTGCATGGGTTCGAGCAAAAACAGCCTGTGAAGTAGCAGAAATTTCCTATAAAAAATTCCGCCAATTAATTCAGGTTAACCCTGATATTCTGATGCGCCTTTCTGCTCAAATGGCGAACAGATTACAAACAACATCAGAAAAAGTAGGCAACCTTGCTTTCCTTGATGTAACAGGTCGTATTGCACAAACCTTATTAAACTTAGCAAAACAACCCGATGCAATGACGCATCCTGATGGCATGCAAATTAAAATTACACGTCAGGAAATTGGTCAAATCGTTGGTTGTTCACGCGAAACTGTAGGTCGTATTCTGAAAATGCTAGAAGATCAAAATTTGATCTCCGCACACGGTAAAACTATCGTCGTTTACGGGACTCGCTAAGTTTCCCCACTCGAAACAAACAATAGCCCATAACAGGGCTATTGATATACTTTTTGTGTAAACCCCATCCTTATTGATGGGGTTTTTAATTGATACTATCCTTTTACAAATTCTGCAATAGCCGCTTTCAATGCCACCATGCCTTCTTGCAGTTCTTCTTGAGTAATAATTAACGACGGTGTAAAACGCATCACGTCAGCCCCTGCGTTTAACATCATTAAGCCATGTTTAGCAGCAAGACCGAGTAACTCTTTGGCTTTACCTTCATATTGTGGCGCTAATTGCGCTCCTATCAATAAACCTTGTCCACGGATTTGCGAAAAGACCTGGTACGTTTGATTGATTGCCGCCAGTTCATCCACAATCCATTGATAGCGCTTTTCTACACCCCCAAGTACCTCAGGTGTATTAATTAAATCAAATGCGACATTGCCCACTGCACAAGCTAATGGATTGCCACCATAGGTTGTACCATGCGTTCCAACACCCATTGCGGAAGCTATCTCATATGTTGTTAACATCGCACTGAGTGGAAAACCACTTCCCAGCGCTTTGGCGGTTGTAATAATGTCCGGTGTCACATCATAGTTCATATAGGCAAACAGTTTACCTGTACGCCCTATACCTGTTTGTACTTCATCAAGAACAAGCAGAGCTTGATGCTTATCGCACAGCTCACGTAGCCCCCGCATAAACTCAGGTGTTGCTGCTGTTACCCCACCTTCACCTTGAACTGGCTCTAAAACAACGGCACAAGTGTGGTCATCCATAACCGCTTTAACGGCATCTAAATCATTAAACGGTACATGCACGATATCGGCAGGCTTAGGACCAAAACCATCCGCATATTTAGGTTGTCCACCAACCGATACTGTAAACAGCGTTCTGCCATGAAATGCATTGTGAAAGGCAATAATTTTAGTTTTATAAGGGCTATGACGAGTAACGGCATAATGGCGAGCCAATTTAAATGCGGCTTCATTTGCTTCTGCACCCGAATTGGCAAAAAAGACACGTTCTGCAAATGTGTTATCTATTAATTTTTGAGCTAAACGTAATGCAGGTTCATTCGTAAAAATATTACTGACGTGCCAAAGTTGCTCACTTTGTTCTTTCAAGGCTTGATTTAGAGCTGGATGAGCATGTCCTAGTGCTAAAACCGCAATACCACCAGCAAAATCGATATACGATTTCCCTTGCTGATCCCAAACACGGCTACCCATCCCTTTGACAGGAATAAATTCTGCGGGTGAATAAATTGGCAACATTACTTGATCGTATGTTGCCCTGTTCATGCTTTGATTTGTCATTACCCCACCTGATCGTTATCCATATTCAATATGAAAATATAATCACTAAATATGAATAAAAAATCAAATGTGGTTTTGTATAAAAAGACGTTATTTCACTATTTAAATGCTATCCATTTAATATTTAAGGAAATTATTTAATAGCTCATGCCCTTGTTCACTTAAAATACTTTCCGGGTGAAATTGAACCCCTTCAATTGGCAGTGTACGATGGCGAATTCCCATAATTTCATCAACATTTCCATCATGTTGGCTCCATGCCGTCACTTCAAAAGGTACTGGTAATGTTGTCGCATCAATCACTAAAGAGTGGTAACGCGTCACACTTAAAGGTCGATTAAGTCCCTTAAAAACACCTTGTTGATTATGATGTATTAATGAATTTTTACCATGCATCACTTCTCGTGCTCTGATAACCGATGCACCAAAAGCTTGCCCTATCGCTTGATGTCCAAGACAAACCCCAAGAATAGGAATTTCACCGGCAAACCGCTGTATAGCCTCAAGAGAGATCCCAGCTTCATCAGGGGTACAAGGTCCTGGCGAGATAACAAGATGTGCTGGCATCATCTTTTCTATCTCTTTAAGTCCGATCTCATCATTACGCTTAACAACAACCTCAGCACCCAATTCACAGAAATACTGATAGAGGTTGTAGGTAAACGAGTCGTAATTATCAATAAGTAACAGCATATTAGCCTATCCGACTGATTTTCTTATCATTATCTATTTTATTACTATTTTAAAGCGAGTGTAGATTTGCCAAAATAGTTCGTTGTTTAACCGACTTGGGTACAACAAAGCCGATTATCATAGCACAGGTATAAAATATGAATAGTAAGCAAGAAGACCTGCTGATTTATTGCGCAATAACAAGAATGACGGTAATTGATGATGAATAGAGTGATTAATAGCGCAGTGAATACTTATTACAGGAGATCACACAAAAAAAGGAAGGATAAAAAATATTTTTTTCGTACTAAAAATCCCGGAATGAAAACATTCATTCCGGTTTATATGCATTTTATCTTATCAGAATAAGTGGATATCCTATCCCAATAATGCGTTTATTGTTTTACGACTTCCGCAGATAAAATTGTGACTGTTTTTACTGGCACATTTTGATAAGGCCCAATATTACGAGTTGGAGTTTGTGAAATTTTATCGACTACATCCATTCCTTTCACAACTTGGCCAAATACGGCATAGCCAAAATCACGTTGGCCGTGATCTAAAAATGCATTGTCAGCCACATTAATAAAGAATTGGCTGGTGGCGCTGTCTTTATCTGACGTGCGCGCCATGGCAATAGAACCTTTTATATTGCGTAATCCATTGTCGGCTTCATTCTTAATTGGCGCTCTGGTTTGTTTTTGCTGTAAATCAGCAGTAAAGCCACCGCCTTGAACCATAAAACCAGGAATAACACGATGAAAAGTGGTGCCGTTATAGTACCCATCTTCGACATACTGAATAAAATTTTTCGTTGTAATTGGGGCTTTTTTATTATCCAGTGATATTTCAATATTGCCTTCAGAGGTGACTAATTTAACGAAGGTTTCTCCCGTTGCCATTGCAAAAGTCGCTGTTGTTAAAGTGCAAGCGGTAACGAAGGTGACAAGAAAACGTTTTAACATGCAGGGATCCTTTACTTTAATAGTCTACAACTTACTTAATATGCAGCGATTCTAATTCGCTGAGGTAAATAGTGCCAATCATTTACCTTTATTTACGCTCAATAAGCCTAATTACGTTATAACAGGGTAAATTTTAATTTTTAAGCACTGTTATAAGTCATTAAATTGCGCCAAAATAGAGCAAATAAATATTTTAAATATTCATTTTCATGCGAAATCGAAATGAGTATGCATGAAAAGCCGCATTATTTCAGAGAGGTTTATACCATAATGACCCAATTTAACTACCAAAAAGCACATTTCATTATCAGTGCGCCTGATATCCGTCATTTACCACTAGATACAGGAATTGAAATTGCCTTTGCGGGTCGCTCTAATGCCGGTAAATCCAGTGCTTTAAATGCATTAACCCAACAAAATGGATTAGCCAGAACCAGTAAAACACCAGGCCGTACTCAATTAATCAACCTTTTCCAAATTGAAGAAGGTTTACGCTTAGTCGATTTACCCGGCTACGGCTATGCTCAAGTTCCTGAAGAAATGAAACGTAAATGGCAACGCTCTTTAGGTGAATACCTACAAAAAAGAGAATGCCTAAAAGGTGTCGTTATTTTAATGGATATTCGTCATCCATTAAAAGATCTCGATATGCAAATGATTGACTGGGCTGTAGGCTCAGAGCTTCCTACTCTCGTTTTACTGACTAAAGCAGATAAACTCGCATCAGGTGCGCGTAAAAAGCAGTTAATGAGCGTGCGTGAAGAGCTAGCAAATAAAGTAGGCGATATCCGCGTAGAATATTTTTCATCATTGAAAAAAATTGGCATTGATAAGCTACGTAACACACTTAATGAATGGTTTTCAGGTTCAGAAGAACAACCTACAAATGATCATAACGCTTAATTATCTTCTTTTTTCTCAACGATAGCGTTCTGCTCTTCTATTGATAAAAGGGGAAATCACTTTTCCCTTTCACTTCTCGCACAGACCACTCCTGTGAATTTTAGGCAAAAAAATGCCCCAGTCGAAATAAAGTCGACTGGGGCAGCTAATATTCAGCTAAATCCGATTACGTGAAGTAAAAGGTCTGAAAGATAGAACATCTTACCTCTGTACCCTACAAGAGATAATGTACTCTATTTTATTGGTTAATAAAAGCCCTTTTGTAATTTTTTTTCACATGCAGACACGATTCAGCAATGTATTTATGTATTCAAACCATAAATAAATGTAGTTTAATTACATAATTATGAGACTTTAATCACTCACGTGAATATGATTAAAAATAGAACAAATCACACAAAAGGTGCGGTTTATCCTTAATGATTTTGTGATACGCTTATCGCGAGACCGTAGTAAATATGTAATTAGCGATAAAATGAGGTATCCATGGCTGTATTAACGCTCCTGCGTTTTCCAGATGAGCGTCTGCGCAGAGTCGCAGTACCAGTGGAAAAAGTAGATGACGAAATACGCACATTAATCGATGACATGATTGAAACCATGTATGCAGAACGAGGTATTGGCTTAGCGGCACCTCAGGTTAATGTATCTAAACGCATTGTTGTAATTGATGTTTCTGAAAACCGAGATCAACCGATTGCACTTATCAATCCTGAAATTATCAGCACTGAAGATGAAGTGATGGATATGATGGATGGGTGTCTATCTATTCCAGATTCTTTTGCCCCAACAGAGCGTTATCGCTTCTTAAAGGTTAAGGCATTGGATAGAAATGGTGATGAAATTGAACTTGAAGCCTCTGATTTGTTTGCAGGCTGCATTCAGCATGAGTTAGACCATCTTGATGGCAAACTCTTTATTGACCATTTATCTCCGTTAAAACGTCAACGTATTGAGAAAAAACAGAAGAAATTGAGCAAACTGATCGACTCACAAGTTGCTTAATTATTCACTTATCTCTTTTTCACATTTTGATAAGTTTTGACATAAAAAAGCTCGGCAATTAACCGAGCTTTTCTTTTTTCTATCCTAATACAGATAAATTCTCACTGTCTTTCTCTCCATCCCTTATACAATAGATTTAAAATTTCATCAGTAAATCACTTGAGGAAAAAATGGAAAATAGTCGATTTAAGGATTTATGTGAACAACTCAAAGCCGCCGGCGCAACGAACCCAAAATCATGGGCAAATAGTGAATTACAAGAAAACATTCCACAATTTGCACGCTTCCTTGTGTTAAAAGGGCTCACCGATATCTATCGTGATGTTGAAGGAAATCTCAGTGAAATGGATATTTACTCTGATGAAGCACCCGAAGTACATCAAAAGCTAGCTTCCCAATTTGATGAGCAAGAACTTAAGAAATTACTGCATTTCTATGGTAAATCAATTATTGGAAAAGTAATTGATATGCTTGATCAAGGCTATCTTTATGACGTGAATGGTAATGTGGGTTGGTCTTTGATGGAACTCGATAACGAAGGCACCACAACAGATAGGTTAATCCAAGGTTTGCATGAAGACTTTCTTGAATTTGAAGAGTCTGAACTTGCTCTAAACAGCAAAGCATAAATAAAAAGGGCACAATCCTGTGCCCTTTTCTAGTTAAAAATAGTATTTAAAAACTAGTGTGCTTCATCCCAATTATTGCCGACACCCACTTCAACTTTTAACGGAATAGCTAATTCCATACTACTTTCCATTAATTTGTGGATCATGATATTTGCATTCTCCAAATAAGACTCTCGTACTTCAAATACCAATTCATCGTGTACTTGCATAATCATATGCACATCATCAGAGCATTCATTGCAAATCCAATTATCTACAGCAATCATCGCTTTTTTGATGATATCAGCAGCAGTACCTTGCATTGGGGCATTGATTGCCTCACGCTCTGAAGCTTTACGACGAATAGCATTCTTTGAATTAATTTCTGGTAAATAGAGACGACGACCATCTAACGTTTCAACATAGCCTTGTTCAGAAGCTTGCTTACGTGTGCGCTCCATATAGTCCAAAACACCCGGATAACGTTCAAAATAGAGATCCATATAACGCTGAGCTTCTCTTCTCTCAACACCAATTTGTTGAGATAAGCCAAAGGCACTCATGCCATAAATAAGACCAAAGTTTATCGCTTTCGCACTACGACGTTGTTCAGAGGTCACTTCCTCTAAAGGTATGCCAAATACTTCAGATGCAGTTGCACGGTGAATATCTTTACCTTGAGCAAAGGCATCTAACAAACCTTTATCTTGCGATAAATGCGCCATGATCCGTAATTCAATTTGTGAATAGTCGGCAGCTACAATTTTAAAACCTTCACGCGCAATAAATGCTTGGCGAATTCGACGTCCTTCTTCATTTCTCACTGGAATATTTTGAAGATTCGGATCGCGAGAAGATAAACGGCCCGTTGCCGTTACCGCTTGATGATATGAAGTATGTACACGCTTCGTCTTACTATTCACCATCAATGGCAACTTATCAGTATAGGTTGATTTTAGTTTCGCAAGGCCACGATGCTCTAAAATTAAGCGAGGTAATTCATGGCTGTGTGCTAATTCTTCCAATACTTCTTCATTGGTGGACGGTGCCCCTTTCGGGGTTTTCTTGATAACGGGTAATTGCAACTTATCAAATAAGATTTCTTGTAACTGTTTAGGTGAAGAGAGATTAAACTCTTGCCCCGCTAACGCAAATGTCTCTTTTTCGATTTCAGCTAAACGTTGTGTAATCTCTTGAGATTGAACCGCTAACACTTGAGCATCAATTAATACCCCTTTGCGTTCCATTCTAGAAAGCACAGGAACTAGCGGCATTTCGATATCGCGGTAAACATGTTTAAGAGGCTCAATGGCTTCTATTTGAGGATACAACGCTTGATGAAGTAATAAAGTGATATCCGCATCTTCAGCAGCATATAACGTTGCTTGCTCAACCTCAATTTGGTTAAAAGTCAGTTGACCTTTACCTTTACCCGCTATTTCTTCAAATGTTGTGGTTTTATGGTTTAAATGTTTTTCAGCCAACGTATCCATATCATGTCGATTACCTACGCTATTTAATACGTAAGATTCCAACATCGTATCAAAATGAATACCGTTTAATGCGATACCTTCATTTTCCATAATGCCACGGTCAAACTTCAAGTTTTGCCCAATTTTTAAAATATTTTTATCTTCTAAAATGGGTTTTAATGCAGCGAGCACATCATTAACCGGAAGCTGATCTGGTGCATCTAAATACTCATGACGCAGTGGAATATAAGCGGCTTTACCCGGCTCAATAGCAAATGATAATCCTACTAAGCGAGCATCAATATTATTTAAGCTGTCAGTTTCTGTATCGAATGCAAATGCTGGTGCCTTTTTGAGAAGTTCAACCCATCGCGCTAAGCTTTCGTGCGTTAAGACAGCTTCATAATTCTCCTGTGTAATAACAGGGAAATTAGCTGACGTTGGTACTTCCTTGGATTTTACAGCATCGGAGGTGTAAGGCACTGCGATTTTGTGTGTACTACGTTGTGCTAACCATCCACCATTCTGAAGATCACTTATCCAGCGTTTAAATTCATAACGCGTGAACATTTCTAATAATTGATCTAAATTTGGCTCATTAACCACTAAATCATCAAATGTTTTATCGAGTTCAACATCCGTTTTAATCGTTGCCAGCTTATAAGAAAGTTTTGCCACTTTCTCATGCTCCACCATTTTTGCGCCAAGTGTTTTAGCACCACGGAAACTCAAGGTTGCGATATTATCAAGCTGTTGATAGATATCATCTAAACTACCAAGCCCTTGTAAAAGGCCTAATGCGGTTTTCTCACCCACCCCCGGAACACCAGGAATGTTATCTGATGAATCACCCATTAATGCGAGGAAATCAATAATCAGTTCAGGAGGAACGCCATATTTTTCTTTAACTTCATCAGGGCCTAAAATAACGTTGGTCATGGTGTTAATGAGCGTGATCTTTGGTGTCACTAATTGCGCCATATCTTTATCTCCAGTGCTAATTAGGACATCACGCCCATCAGCCGCCGCTTTTAGTGCCAATGTTCCAATAACGTCATCCGCTTCTACACCTGAAATAGATAGCAAGGGTAAACCCATTGCTTGCACCATCTCATGTAAAGGCGCTATCTGCTCACGTAAATCATCCGGCATTGGAGGACGATTAGATTTATACTCCTCATACAATTCATCACGGAATGTTTTACCTTTAGCGTCAAACACAACCGCAACATGGCTTGGTTTATACTGTATTATCAGGCTACGTAACATGTTCAACACACCATACATCGCACCAGTTGGCTCACCTTGGCTATTGGTTAGCGGTGGAAATGCATGATAGGCGCGGTAAAGATATGAGGAGCCATCTACAAGGATAAAGGGGTTTTCTGCTATCTGGACCATAATCTGTTCATCATTGTTCTGAGGTTCGTTGATATGACTAGAATGCCACATCACAGCCCAATAGACGAATATTACCTGTTCTTAAATTCAGAAATTCGGCTTAAATACTCAATTATTTATTATTAGCCGAACTTAACAGAAAAATAAGTATGAATGATAAATTCATATTAATTAAAGTACTTTTTTATCAGAAACCACTCCCATTAATCTGATTCTAATTAGAAATAAAAACTAAAAAGTAAACTGACTAATTTATTTAGAAAGCATTTAAGATAGAACCATTGACTCATCATTAATATTAACGGTCATATTAGTGTCACCTTTTTCTACTAAGACTTTATTTTTTAACCTGCATCAAAACAACCTGTGGATAACTCTGTGAGTAGTTTTGTAACCCTCTCTATATTAATAAGTTAGGCTTCTTTTCAATTTATTAACATAATTAAAAAATCAATCACTTAGAGAATTTATTAAGATATTATAAATTAATCGTAGTATTTTTTATTAATGTGGATAGTTATATTATGACAAAAATATGAAAGTAAAAAAATAGCACTCCTATTTCTTGAGTGCTATTTTTCATATAAAAATCTATATACTTTTACTTAGTCCATATAGGAAAAGATTAAGCCTATATTATTTTTTCAGCAATAACTGATTCACAATATCAGAATATGTTTTTGCATACTCTTCTGGTGATTTTGCGCTGATACCATCATTTTTCATTTTATATTTACCGCCAATTATCATAGCTGGAACACCATTGATTTGAAAATCAGCGACAGCATTTTGTTGTTGGCTAACTAAAGAATTCACCACAAAGCTATTCATTGCAGCATCATAATCTTCGCCTTTAACACCAGAGTTAATAAAGGCATTACGGATATCGTCAACAGAACGGATAGATTGAGTTTCTTGAATTCCTTTAAATAAAACTGGAGAAACTTGATCTTCAACACCTAATGCCATTGCAACAGCCCAAGAACGTGTTAAATCTTTACCTAAAGGTCCTAAGAAATCAACGTGATAGCGGACAATGTTGGTATTTTCTGGCGCATTCTTTTCAACAGTGCTATTAACTTTATACACTTCAGAGAATTGATAGCAGTGTGGGCAATAAAAAGAGAAAAACTCAACAACATCAGGCGCCGAAGCAACAGGTTTAGAAAGGTTAGTGTACTGTTTTCCTTCAGAAATATCAGCAGCAGAAACACTGAATGCCAATACCATACTTGCTAACGCCAGCCAAATCTTTTTCATTTCTCATCGTCTCCTAAGAATTAATACATTGGACTAAGCTGTAAAGGAGGCTCATTTAATTGCTCCACTTGTCCCTTGAATAAGGCTAATTGTTTAAACCAAAAATCTTGCTCTTTAAACCAAACAAAAGCGCGTGGGAAAGCAGGATCATTCCAGCGTTTTAATACCCATGCGAGGTAATGCACCATTCTCATCGCTCTTAGTGGTTCAATTAATGACAATTCACGTAAATCAAAATCTTGGTATTCATAATAAGACTCAAGGATCGTATCTAATTGTATAACCTGCTCTTGCCGTGAGCCATTTAATAGCATCCAAAAGTCTTGTACCGCAGGTCCCATTCGGGAATCATCAAAATCAACCATTACAACTTCATCACGCCACAATATATTACCGGGATGGCAATCACCATGTAGCCGTAATATTTGCCATGCAGAGTCCTCAATTCTAGGATGCACATCATAAATAAGTTTATCTATAACCTCTATAAATTTAGGTTTGAGGTTATTAGGAATTAACGCACTACTTTCAAATTCCAATTTTGGTGCTATCAGATATTCTGCAATAGAAACTGTTGGTCGATACTCATAACTCTTTTTTCTGCCTATTTGATGAATGCGCCCTAATGTGCGTCCTACTTCTTCTAGCTGAAATAAATTATCAGTTTCATATGCTCTTCCCCCTATGCTGGGGAATATTGCAAAATAAAAGCCATCATCAGAAAGATGAACTGTCTCATTATTAATGATTAAAGGGGCAGCTACGGATACCTCTGCCTCCTTTAATGCTAAAACAAATTCATGTTCTTCTTTTATTTGTTCATACGACCAACGTTGTGGGCGATAAAATTTCACCACATAACGTTGTCGATGTTCATCCATAAATTGAAAAACACGATTTTCATAGCTATTTAATTCCGTTAACCCTGATTCAGGATAAAAACCGATTTTAACTAACGCATCCCAAATGTTATCAGGTGAAAGTCCCTGAAAATTAAATGAGGCAGACATTTCCATTTTCTATCCTGAACTTAATCTTTAATCACGCCACGAGCACGTAAAATGGCGGTTTTAAAATCTTCTTCGTAATCTTTTTTCAGTCCTGGTATCACATCTGTCGGTGCTGAACCGCGCATTTTCAGATGGTAAATCAAAATATCATCAGTCAGATCAGATAATTGACCTTTAAAACCCGCTTCATCAGCCAGTTTCTGCAATAATTGAACTAAGTTTAAATCAGAATTTTCTTCCCAAACTGGGTGCAGTAATTCCATAACTTCATTAAGACGGTGACATTTCATACAAAAAATCCTTATTATTAATTACAACAACAAAGTACCAATTATTATCTGATAGAAAAAGGAAACCTCTGTCAATATGCGTAAAGATTACGCTTTTTTGATAAAAATTGCTGTCGCTTTACATGAAATCTCATTAAGTCGATATTCTTTATTAGTATATCGTCTTTACTTGATAAAAATCGTTCGGAAATTTTAGCCAATTTATTCACAAATATTGAATATGAAAATGAAGAATATTACAGGTGGTATACTTGCGGGTGGCCAAGCAACACGAATGGGAGGTGCTGATAAAGGGCTTCAAATTCTACATGGACAGCCTTTATACCACCATATAGCCCAAAAACTAGCACCTCAAGTTGATAGCATACTGATTAGTGCTAACCGAAATTTAGAACAATATCGCCAAAGCCAATATCCCGTTATTACCGATGAAATAGAGGGGTTTTCAGGGCCTTTAGCTGGCATGCTTACGTTATTAAAACAAGCCTCAACACCTTGGGTTGCCTTTGTACCCTGTGATGTCCCCTACTTTCCTCTTAATTTAGTTGAAAAACTCTATAAACAAAGAGGAGATGCATTAGCCGTTTATGTTGATGATGGTGAAAGAGAGCATCCTACCTTAGCACTGTTAAATCGACGTATTATTCCTATGCTAGAAGCTTATTTAGCACAAGGTGATCGAAAATTAATGTTGTTTATGAAGCAGATAAATGCGCACCCGGTTTTGTTTGCAAATCAAGCAAATGCTTTTATTAATTTAAATACCCCTGACGATATTGAAAAAGCCAACAAATTAGAAAAATAGGAATGAAAAATATGGCACAAGTAGATTTACCCCTTTTAGGGATAACCGCGTGGAGTGGAACAGGTAAAACGACACTCCTAAAACAACTTATTCCACAATTACGCAAAAGAGAAATTCGTGTAGGTATGATCAAACACACTCATCATGATATGGATGTGGATAAACCTGGAAAAGACAGCTACGAGCTTAGAAAAGCAGGAGCAGATCAAACATTAGTCGCAAGCCAACAACGTTGGGCATTAATGACAGAAACTCCAGAACTCCCAGAATTAAATTTGTATTACCTCGCTTCTCGCTTTGATGCGAGTAAGCTGGATTTAATCTTAGTGGAAGGATTTAAAGGCGAAACTATTCCTAAAATTGCCCTTTATCGCCATATCAACGACCGTGATTTTAATGATTTACTTGATGAGCACGTTATTGCCGTCGCCAGTGATTGTGATTTAAGCGTCGATTTTCCATTACTCGATATCAACGCACCTGAGGCTATTGCAGAATTTATTGCAGATTGGCTGAAGCGGATGAAATAAAAATCTCAAATAATAAAGCGCCCTATAAAGGCGCTTTATTTTCAATGAAACAGAGGAAATTAAACAAAAATAATTGCTTGATAAGGCTGAAGAATTAGGTTGCCTTGTCCATCTTCCACTATTGGACTGTTATGCAAATAAATATTCTTAGCGTTAATAGTTAGTGTTTTTTCTTCACCACTAAAATTACAGTAAATATTGACTGAGTTGCCTTCATAAGTACGCTTAAAAGCAATCACATTTTCTGGTGAATCTAATGGCAAAAACTCACCGTAAATCAGAATATCACTGATCTCTGAATGTCGTCTTAATGCAATTAATTGTTGGTAATAAGCGAAAAGAGAGTGCTTATCTTGCGTTTCTTGTTGCGCATTAATATCGACATAGTTAGGGTTAACTTTTAACCAAGGTTTACCTGTACTAAAACCACCATTTATTTCGCTATTCCATTGGAAAGGTGTTCGTGAATTATCACGACTACGGTCATTAAAGTACTCAATAATTTGCTCGTCGCTATAACCTAATTTATTGCCCCATTCATACAATTTAAAAACATGTAAATCATCATGTTCCTCTAATGTCATCGGACAATTTGTCATGCCAATTTCTTGCCCTTGGTAAATAAAAGGCGTTCCTCGTTGAGTTAATAAAAATGTCGCTAGCATTTTGGCACTAATAGGGTTAATGCCTCCTTTAGGGAGAAATTTATTTAATGAACGAGGTTGATCGTGATTTTCTAAATAAGGCGCTCCCCAGCCTACTCGTTGAGTATCTAATTGACTTTTAATAAATACCGGTTTTAATCTTTCACCTGTAATAGGGTTAATGGTAAATGGCTTTTCATTGCGGATATCTAAATCAGCAATACTAAAATCAAATACCATCGAGAAATAACCATTATCACCAACATAAGCACATAAATCTTTTTCAGGTACGTCAATTTCTGCAACTGTCATACTATTTGCTGGCTTAAAAGTGTTCTCAGCTAATTCAGTTAAGAACTTATCAATGCCAGGTTGATTTAAAACCCAAGGTACTAAAGATGCAGAACCATCATCTTTGTCGGGTTCAAATTGATGTTCAGATAAGGCTTCAGGAGATTTTTTTAAATTACCAATCGCATCAATACGAAATCCAGCAACACCTTTTTTGATCCAGACATTAATCATATTGATAATGTCTTTACGTAATTGTGGATTTTCCCAATTTAAGTCCGGCTGTTCAGGGCCAAATGAATTGAAATACCAACGATTTGTTTTTCCAACACGACTCCAAACAGAGCAGTCAAAATAAGTGCGTAAATTATTAGGAGGAGTCGGCTTATCCCATTGTTTAAATATATAATAATCGGCATATGGGCTATTAGGATCTTCAATTGCGGCTTTAAACCATGGATGCTCATCAGAAGAGTGATTTAATACTAAATCTAATAGAATTTTAATATCACGTTTTTTAGCTTCGCTAATTAGCTTATCTAACGCGTTATTATCCCCAAAGATAGGATCGACAACAGAATAATCAGCAATATCATAACCATTGTCTTTCATTGGCGATTTAAAAATGGGGCATAACCAAATAACATTTGTACCGAGTGACTGAATATAATCTAATTTCTCTGTGATCCCTGCTAAATCCCCAACACCATCCCCGTTACTATCAAAATAACTCTTAGGATAAATTTGATAGACCACCGCTTCTTTCCACCAAGTATTAGACATATTCGCCTCACTAAGGTAATTAGTATATATGGAACAGTTCCATAATTAATATAAGATACTATAAGCATTAAAAGAGAGGGTAAGGTAATTAACATACTAAAATGTGAAATAGCTCATACTAAAAAAACACAATTACCTCAATAAAGATGGGTTTGTCATAATCATATTAAGATATATTAGGTCATCAACTAATTCAAAGGAGCAACAGCATATTCAATGGCCGGGATCCGTGATGTCGCAAAAAAAGCCAATGTCGCAGCAAGTACTGTTTCTAGAGCATTAAATAACAGTGGTTATGTATCTCAAGCTGCACGAGAAAAAATAAAGAAAGCGGTAGAGGAATTAGATTATATTCCTGATACTTGGCTAAGAAATTTATATCAACAGAAAAGTGCAGTTGTTGGTGTCATTATTAATAGCCTTGAATACCCTTATTTTGCGACAGTGACACGTTTTATTGAAAATAAGCTCGCTAAAAATGGCTATAGCATGATGTTATGTGCAACACAAAATAGCAAAGTACGCGAACGTATATTTTTTGATATGCTTAAACGTGGTCAGATCGACGGTATTATTGCAGAATATCTATTATTGGATGATAGTGAGTATCAACATATTCAAAAGCCTGTGGTAACACTAGATCGTCATCTTCGTGATATTCCATTAGTTTGCTCGGATCACCATACTGGCGGTCGATTAGCTGCGGAACACCTTATTCAAAAGGGTTGCAAAAAAATCCTCTACATTGAAGATAATTCAAGTTATTTATCATCAACACCTTCATATCAAAGCTGTTTAGCTTTTAAAAAAACGCTTATTCAGGCAGGTATTAAACCTATTCTATGCAAAGTAAATTGGAAAGAAGAGGAGAAAGATTATTTTCACTCTTTTGCCACAAAAATACTTTCTTTGCATTCAGATATTGATGCCATTTTTGCCGCTGATATTCCCGCAATGGCATTATTTAATGAAGCAACAAGACGAAATATTGCCATTCCAGAACAATTAAAAATCGTTGCTTACGATGGAAGCCCTTGGTTAAATCAGACACTGCGCCAATTAACTTGTATTGAACAGCCCTTTGAACAACTGGCTGAAAAAAGTGTAGAAGTGATTAGTGCATTAATTGAGAATAAAGAAATAGCAGATAACGTCTCTGTTATTCCAGTGAAGTTTATTCAAGGTGAAAGTAGTTAAGACATAATTTATAAATATTTACGTATTTCAATGAATTATAGATCAGGTGCTAATAAAGGTAGATTGTTATAAGGTATTCTAGAAGACCAACTCATATGTTTATAAAAACACATTTTATCGACATAACATATCGATACCATAAAAAACGCCAAAGAAAGTTGCCCGTCTTTGGCGTTTTATTTGATTATATTTTACTTCGAAATTGAGTAAAAGCTATCGTTCTTATTTTGCAGGACGAACAGCAATAACTTCAATTTCTACACGCCATGCTGGATTTGCCAGTTTAGCGATTTGGAACGTTGAACGAGCTGGCAGTTGTTCAGTTTTCGAAGCATCAAAGTACTTAGAATAACCGTCCATAAAGCCTTTAAAGTCCATCTCACCTTTAGTTTCTTCTCCACCGACTAAGAAGACTTGCATTTTAACAACGTCTTTCATGTCTAAGCCAAGTTCATTCAGGTGAGTTTTGATTTGCTCTAATACACTGATAGTTTGTTCTTCAGTGTTACCATAAGAAGCCAATACACCTTCTGGCGCATCTGCTGATTTCTTAGCGGGTACTTTGCCACTTAAGAAAACAAGGTTGTTACCTGCACTAACTTCAACAGACTCCGAAATAGGCATACCGTTTAATTTATGGTGCACAACACCCTCCGCATTCGCACTTGCTACACCAAAAATAAAAGGTAGGGCAACAAGTAAGCTTTTATAGCGCATGAAAACTCCTTAATATGTTTAATTTACAGTAAAACAAGGGGTTACTTATTTCTTAAAACGATCCATACTAAATGGCGTTGGATCAATAACTGGTTTTTTGCCCGTTACGATATCAGCAGTAACTTCACCTGCTGCTGGGCCCTCGGTCATACCCCATACTGTCGCGGTATTAATAACCAGACCAGGGTATTCTTTGACCTCAGAAATAATTGGTAATTCATCAAATGTTGGACTAACAACAGCACCCCAACGTTCAACGACTTGTGATTTTTCAAATACTGGGAATTCCGCTTTCATTCTTTGGAATACAGCATCTAAATGCTCAGTATTTTGTGTTGCTGTTGCAGTACGATATTGTTCAAACGGTGTTTTTTCATCTAATTTCCAAGATGTTGCCATCTTGAATGAATTAAATAAGTCTTCACCAATAGAGAATTCTAATGGCAGCTCACCACCACCTAACAGATGCATAAACTTAGGCCCTAACAAGAAGCTATCTTTCACGATAGAACTTGTGAAAATACGTGGTGCGACAGCATAAGTACCATCGGCTTGTTCACGGAAGTGAATACCATTTGGTAAATGCACATTGCCACGAGGTGCGCCCGGAACACCTGATACACGTTGCTGTGATAAGTAAACATTCAGCGTTGGAATATCAATGCCCATGTTACCCATAAATAAACGTGACCAAATACCACCCGCAAGAACAACGTGAGATGTTCTAATTGCGCCTTTTTCTGTTACAACATCAGAAATTTTACCACCCGCAGTTTCGATGCCTCTTACAGCGCAGTTGGTGTAGATTTTTACGCCAATTTGTTTAGCGTAACGAGCTAATGCAGGTGTTCCTGTTTCTGGATCAACAGAACCTGAGTCTTCTTCAAAAGCGGCAACAGTCCACGGTGTTTGGGCACCAACAAGACGGTTTGATAACTCTTCACCTTTAATAATGCGAGTATTTAATGGTGTATCAAATCCAGCCGTTTCTTTAGCTGTTTTGATCCATGCTTGAGCTTTATCAAACGCTTTTTCATCAGCAAGGGCTTCTACACGACCTTGTGTGCGATAACTAGTATCGGCACCAATTTTCTCGTTCATTCCACGCCATAAGATTTTCCCGTAATGGTGTAATGGGAAAATTTCTGGTGATGTCTGATAACTAATAATTTGGCTGTATGCTCGGCCTGATTGTTCACCGCCAATCTCGCCTTTTTCTAAAATAGTGACACTCATGCCACGTTCTGCAAGGTTGATAGCGGTCATGATACCTTGGATACCAGCACCGATAATCACTGCATCAGACTCTTTAGGCAGAGCACCCTCTGTACCTTCGACAAATGATACTCTAGATTTAGTTTCAACGAATTTGCCATCACGGCGAATCATTGGAACTAATGTAGCGCCACCAGCTAAAACACCCGCAGCACCAACACCTAAAAGCAGCTTTCTCCTTGAAATTTTCATCTTCTACCTCAGTAATGGATTTACCATTTATATTTATAATGTTATTCGTTTATTGCTTTAAAATTGAATAATAGCATAGTTCATTATATTGTTAATAATTATAATTATTTGTTAATCATTTCTCTAAACAACAATATCCACAGATACAACATGGTCAATTTAATCGATTTTTCTCATAAAAAAATAGCATTTAAAGACATTCTTTCTTTGAGGAACTATTTATTAATTAATAATAAACAAAGAGATAGCAACAAGATTTAAAATTGTTAATAAAAAATATAATTATTTATTTAATTAACATTTAGATACAAATCAACATGTAACTCTGTCAACATTTGTTTACAAAGTAAGCAAAACTCATCGCACGATTGTATAAAATAAAAAGATGCCCCTGATTCGTGATAACTTTTTACAAGGCGAGTAGTTTCACCTAATAACTGGTTTATTGGTCAGTTAGTAGACGAATATGCTTTTTGGAAAATACATAGAAAAGAGGATATTTGAGTTCGAAATAAAACGGGGAACAGTACAAATTTACACTGATAGGTAGATAAAACTTTTTATAACACATGAATATTGATAAAAATATCAATGATTCAGTTGTTATCAAAGTGAATGCTACTGAAATAACTAGAACCATTAATTAGAAAATATTCTCCATTTCCGCAGGCATTGGGGCATTTGGAGCTTGGTCTGATAATGTATAGGGGTTAAGCCGCCTAAATTCTCTTTGATGGCTTAAGGTGATTTGACCTTCTGTTTTTAAAGCTAATGCGATCCCAAGAAGTGAAGTTGGATCCTCTACCCAATCAATCAAATTACCAAGTATCACTTTAAACTGATTAGATATAAATTTATCTAAACAATCATTGTTTTTATCTTTTAATCCACTTTCAGTCTCTTTAATTTTCTTTCTAAGCTGACGAAGTTTATTATCCTCAATAACAATAATTCCACAAATTGTATATTTAACACCTTCTGGTTTTTCTTCCCATGTATCTAGCTTTAGGTAAATACCTGATAAATAATCATTCCAACGTTCATAAAATTTTTTCAAGCGTTTTTCTGCACTTTTAATCGAGCTATTAAAAGCATCTGGCCAGACATCTCGACGAAAACGTTCAGCCAACCAATGCTTTAAACTGAATGAAGAGTCATTTTCGATTTGATAATGAATACTTTTACTGAGTTCAAGCAATTTATTGCGTTCAAACTGTATGATACTGGAGGCATTAACCTCAAAGGCTTCGCTATTTCCATCATTCATAACGAAGAAATGTAGCTTTCTCTCATTACGATTATTTTGAAACTGCTTATTTGGTGTATCAATTTTCTTAGCTATTAGTACATTAACCCATGGTTCAGTAAGAAAACATGGATTGATTACTGCGCAATCATATAATGAAATGATAAGAAGATTACCATTAACACAAAGTTCTTGAACACTCTCTGGCAAGGTAGGAGTGAGCCATTGCGTAATTTGTTCATCTATTAAAATACAGCTATGTCGCCCCCAACCTTTTTCTAAGAGTTTTTCTCGAACGTTTTTAGTCACTTGTATTCCTTACTGAATTAAACCAATTGTTCAAATTTCTCATACAACTTGTCATACCAAACACAGAGTTCATCTTTACTTGCTCCATTGAGCAATGCTTCTCCCAAGGCAGGATCACCATCAATAGGGCTGAAAGCAATCTTATATAATAAATGCCTATGCTCTTGATCCATCTCATTCATTAAAAAATTTAAATTAGAGAGTCGAATCTCAATACTTTCTCTATTGCGAGAACTGTCTGGTTCATTCAGCCAATTATATAAAGAACGCCTTTTTAGTCCCAACCATGAAGAAAACTGTGTGTGTGAAAGCCCAAACTTATCTTTCAACTTATGATACAAAGCAATCGATGCTGTATTCTCTTTATTTACTCTAACCTCATTTCCTTCTGACACATATTGAGGTAAGTCGTTGTGATAAATCAAAACAATAGGTGTAAGAATTTGAGTATTTTCAACATGTGGAGTAGTAAATAGCAAAAGACCAGATACTATGGGAACAATAGCCTGTTTTGTTAAATAATCATCCATACATTAATCTCCTATTATTATTAAGGAGCTATAAGTTTGATTTAAATGCTGATGGAGCTGTTCAAGTTGTGATTCAACCTTATTTAAATCTAATTCAACTAAATTACCCCCTGGTGAGCGTTGAGCCTTTCTACCTTGGTGATGTACAACAGATATTGTGACCAATAAACTTATGTTTTGTATAACAGGTATCCCACCAACAAATTGCCATAATTCCCATTCTGTTTGAGGAACAAAACTTTGACCTACCTGTGCAATAGTACTAAGCACAACTAAACCAATAGAACCATCATCCATCTCATAGTCATGCCGAGTTGCAACACCGGCTTGCTTCCATGATTTATCTATTCCTATATCAGTGGTAGCAAGTGGAGAGTTTTTACGAATATGAGGTGTAGCGCCATCAGTGTCACATGTAAATAAATTGATATTTTGTACTGATAAATATCCTATATACTTTACTTCCATGACATCTATCACGTTTTTCACGACATGTAAAAAAAACTCTTTTTGTACATCAAATGACGCATACCTATGTACAGTATAGTCAAAACCTTGATTACCTATTTTCAGTGAATGAAGGCCATCAGCACTTGCCATATAAAGTTCATAGACACCATCTTGGTCAATTTGCACTGTGTTAGGGTTGGTAATATCAATATTAAAGGCTTGAACACGAGGCATAAATGACTTAGGAAATCTGTCACGAAGCACTTCCTGTAAAGTTTCGAGCTTTGATTTAAAGCCCGAAATACCTAATTTTTCAAACCTTATAGATATTTTTTTTGCAACTATTTTATTTACCATTTTATCCCCATTTATATTTTTTATATGCCCCTGTTTTATTCCTGTACAAAACAAGTGAAGTTACATTATATTTTGCACACGTTTTTGCACAAGTAATTTTAGCTAAATATTTTGTGACATTGTCTTACGAATATTTAATTAAGTAATTTATATGGTATACATGTGAGCTGCATATTGAATGTATAAAGAGGAAAAATAAATTTTTCTAAACATATCTTAATAAATAAGATCCATTTTTTATCATTACCAAAATAAAAAAGGCAGATACCAATAATTTGATATCCACCTTTTAATAATTAATTTATTTTTATTAACAACTAACGCATCGTAACAAATTCTTCTGCCGCAGTTGGGTGAATTGCCACAGTATCATCAAAGTCTTTTTTCGTTGCCCCCATTTTCAGTGCAACCGCAAAGCCTTGTAGCATTTCATCCATGCCAAAACCAATACCATGAATACCAACAATTTTTTCGTCTGCACCAACACAAACCAACTTCATGCGACATGGTTGACGATGACGAGTCACAGCACTATACATTGCCGTGAAAGACGATTTGTATACTTTGACCTGATCAGCACCGTATTGCTCAACCGCTTGAGGCTCTGTTAAGCCAACAGTACCAATAGCAGGATGACTAAATACAACAGTCGGAATATTTGAATAGTCTAGGTGTTCGTTAGGTTTGTTGTTAAATAAACGCTCTGACAAACGACGCCCGGCGGCAACAGCAACAGGTGTTAATTCAACCGCTCCTGTGTTATCGCCAACCGCATAAATACCTTTTACATTGGTATTTTGGAATTTGTCGACTTTGATATAGCCTTTTTCATTTAACTCAACGCCCGTTACTGCCAGATTCAGGTTATCAGTTGCAGGCTCACGACCAATTGCCCAGATTAAGGTATCAACTGTCTGCTCTGTACCGTTTTCTAGTTGTAGCGTTAAACTTCCATCTTCATTTTTAATCACAGCTTTAGGAATAGCTTGTGTATGTAATTTAGGCCCTTCGGTTTCCATCACTTCTAACAGTGTTTCAACGATTAATGGGTCGAAATTACGTAGTGGTGCATGTTTACGCACAAATAGATGTGTTTCGCTACCTAAAGCATTTAATACACCTGCAAGTTCAACAGCGATATAACCAGCACCAACAACAGCAACGCGTTTTGGTAAGGCTTTTAATTCAAAGAAGCCATCAGAATTAATACCATACTCAGCGCCCGGAATATTAGGTTGAACAGGACGACCTCCTGTTGCAATCAGAATATTATCAGCCGTGATCTTCTCACCATTGACTTCAATAGTATTGGCATCAACAAAACGAGCAAACCCTTGAATAACATCAACTTTGTTATTACCTAAGACACGGTCATAAGATTGATGAATACGGTCAATATAAGCAGAACGGCTACTAATGAGTGTATCCCAATCAAAACGATTCACTGTGGTATCAAAACCATAATCAGGACCGTATTGATGAATAGCTTCGGCAATTTGCGCTGCATGCCACATCACTTTTTTAGGTACACAACCCACGTTTACACAAGTGCCACCTAATGCTTTCGCTTCAATTAATGCACATTTTTGGCCATACATTGCCGCTCTATTAATTGATGCGATACCGCCACTACCGCCACCGATGGCGATATAATCGTAATGTTTGCTCGTCATTTCTCTGATCCATTTATCTGTAGAAAAATAGGTAACTCACAGGCTAAGTCTTTAATATCATGATGTCTATTATGACAAAATTTAAAACATAGCACGTCAGATTTTAGCTTTTACAGTAATAGGCAAAAACAATAATAAAGATGCTTATTCTGGTACAACCCACTCAACTAATGTATGTCCAATACCCTCAGGAACTAAGGTTTTATGTAACCAAGGGAGTATTGATTTCATTTGTGATTCTAATTTCCAAGGTGGATTAATCACAATCATCCCTGATGCCGTCATTCCCAATTGATCACTATCAGGTTTTACTGCTAATTCGATTTGTAAAATCTTACGGATCCCTGTTGCTTCAAGCTCTTTTAACATGCGTTTGATTTGCTGACGATGAACAACAGGATACCAAATCGCATAAGTTCCCGTCGCGAAGCGCTTATGACCTTCAACAACACCTTTAACAACGGCAGAATAGTCTTGTTTAAGTTCATAAGGTGGATCAATTAATGCGAATCCACGACGACTTGGAGGAGGTAACTTAGATTTTAATTGCCCAAAACCATCTTCACGAGAAACTCTAGCTCGCTCATCACGAGAGAATTCGGTACGTAATAAAGGAAAATCCGTTGGATGTAATTCTGTTAGTACTAAAGAATCATGTTCTCTTAGTAATTTACCCGCTAATAGAGGAGATCCTGGATAATAACGCAGTTCTCCACTGGCGTTTAATTCTCCCACCGCTTCAAGGTAAGGTAAAATAAGCTCCGGCACCTCTTCTTGCTGCCATAAGCGTGCGATCCCTTCTAAATATTCGCCAGTGCGAGTCGCATGAGCATTGGTTAATTGATAACGTCCAGCGCCAGCATGAGTATCAAGATAAAGAAAAGGTTTCTCTTTCTCTTTTAAAGACTCAATGATGAGTGTTTGAACAATATGTTTTAAAACATCGGCGTGGTTGCCAGCATGAAAACTATGGCGATAGCTCAGCATTCTTTATCTTCCGTTAGAAATAAGTATAGCTTAGTAATTAATTTACTCTGAAATCGTGATTAAACTCAGTGTATCAGAAAAAGCCGAACTTCTTCATTGAAAGCGAAAGAAACGTTGTGTCTTAGTATCCAGCCGTTATGATAAGTCCATATTTCACTTAAGTTTAAACAGGATAGAATGATGAAAAAATTACTTTTTACAGCCATTGCTTTAAGTTTACTCACAAGCAATGCTTACGCCGATAGACCAGCCAATGGCTGTGAGATAAAAAAACAGAATATCCAAAAACAGATGGAATATGCTAAAGCACATGGTAATCAATATCGTATCCAAGGTTTAGAGCGAGCATTGCAAAATGTTGAACGCTATTGCACACCTGAAAAAGTGGTTGAAAACACACACCTTGAATTACGTGAAAAACAACTTGATGTTAAAGAGCGCGAGCTCGAATTAAAGGAAGCACAACTTAAAGGTGATGCAGATAAAATTGCTAAACAAGAAAGAAAACTAGCTGAAGAAAAGGCAGATTTGAAGGCAATAGAAGAAGAATTAAATCTACTGACAAAGTAGTTATTATAAGTAATTAATGCCTACTCCTTATTTGACTGTGAAATACAGAATAAAACAATAAGTGAGTAGCCATTCTCTTATTAAACTAAACTTAATTTCAGAATTGCTGTATTGGTTTTTTATCCTTTATTAAGTACAAGATTATCTACGCCTTTTGATAGAGCATCATCTACACTTAAGCCAGAACAAACAAATACATCTCCTAAATCAGTGGCTAATTACAATAAGCATAAGGTGTGTAATAGAAATTAAGCTATGATATTTTTGAGTGAAAACTATAGTAGTGACACTCAATTATTAAAAATGGACAGATCTAATTAAAGAGGATATATGTCAGAAGAGCAGCAACCCCAAACAGAAAATGAAAAAACTCAACTGACTCAGCCGCTCAAAAAAGGGCTGGAAAAAGGGCTCCATGGCGGAAAAAAAGCTATTGGTGTTGGGATTAAAATCAGTAATTTTATTACTAACATACCTTTTATTGCACATCTAATTCGCACGGCCGAACGTTTTACTGACAGAATGGGAAATCAGTTTGGTGCCGCCATTACCTACTTTTCATTTTTATCATTAATCCCTGTATTAATGCTTTCCTTTGCTTGTGCGGGTTTCGTTTTAGCCTCAAACCCAGATTTACTCGCCAAATTAATTACAGGTGTTGCAAATAGCATTGATGATCCAACGCTTGCATCCACTGTTCAACAGAGTATTGATACCGCAGTTCGCCAGCGTACAACTGTTGGTTTAACCGGTTTAGCGATTGCACTTTATTCTGGTGTCAATTGGGTGGGTAATTTACGCCAAGCCATTTTGGCGCAATCACGCCCCGTTTGGGAAAGAAATAAAGAAGAGCAAGAAAAAATCTATTTCCGCTATTTTCGTGACTTTTTAGCGCTAATTGGCTTACTTTTCGCATTAATCGTCACTATTACGCTAACTTCTGTGGCAGGTTCAGCCCAAAGAATGATTGTTCATACACTAGGATTAGATGGCATTGAATGGCTAACACCAGCATGGACAACTATCGGCTTAACTATTTCCATTACCGCAAACTATTTACTTTTTTTATGGATATTATGGATCCTACCTCGCCATCAACCAAAACGAATTTCGCTTATTAAAGGTACACTTATCGCTGCCATTGGTTTTGAAATATTGAAATCAGTAATGACATGGATGCTACCCAAAATCGCAAGCTCACCGTCAGGTGCCGCATTTGGTTCAGTGATAGGTTTAATGGCTTTCTTCTACTTTTTTGCCCGATTAACGCTTTTTTGTGCTGCGTGGATCGCGACTGATGGTCCAAATATGCGTAAAGAACAGCTGGATGAAACGCAATCAACATCTTAACTTTATGATAAAACTATATGGTTAATTCCCTGCATTAACCGCCTATAAATAACATAATAAGGAAAAACAATGCCATACGTTAATATTAAAATTACACGCGAAGGTGCAACCGCAGAACAAAAAGAGCAACTTATTGCGGGAGCGACACAACTTTTGGTTGATGTATTAGGTAAAAACCCAGCAACTACTGTTGTAGTGATTGATGAAGTTGAAACAGACAACTGGGGAATAGGCGGTAAAACAGTAACAGAATTACGAGCAGCAGCAAAAAGTAAATAATGAATTTCTGCAATATAAATAAAGGGTGCCAAGTACACCCTTTTTGCTGATTTATTTTCCTGACAGATAAGGAAGTAACTATGGTTCAATCGATGACTGATGCTTTTCATGCCTTACCTTCAGCAAGTGCTATCTATATTACAGGTGCAGGCATCCAATACCCTTTTGGTATGGCGCACGGATTTGCCGACGAAAGTACCCAGAAAAAATTAACTGTAGATACGCCTTTTCGAATCGCTAGTAATACAAAAACCTTTCTCGCTGCTGCTTTTTTACGTTTATGGGAACAAAATGCTCTGTCTCTTGATGATGACATAACTAAGTATTTAAGTGCTAATTATCAACAGACATTATTAGAGCTAGGCTATGACCTTAAGACCATTACACTACGCCATTTATTAAGCCACAGCAGTGGGTTATTCGATCATGCCAATGAAGCTTATCTCGAAGATGTAATTAAAGATCCCTCTCACAAATGGACACGAGAAGAGCAAATTGCACGCTATGCTCAACAAGGTTTTCCCATTATCCCGGCAGGAAAACGCTTTATTTATTCAGATACAGGCTACATTTTGTTAGGTGATATTCTTTCTCAGTTTATGAAAAAAAATATGGCCATCGCCGTTCGTGAATTATTGCATTTTCAAGACTTAGATTTACCTCAAACATGGTGGGAAGGTTTAGAGCTACAACCTAAGCATCCCAAAGCGCGTGCCAGACAATTTACAGGCGAACATGAAGGAACTCATATTGATGCTTCAATGGATGCTTTTGGTGGTGGCGGACTTGTGATGACAACCCTTGAGTTAGCTAAATTTACAGCTGATCTCTTCGAAGATAGAGTTTACTTGCATCCATCAACCTTAAAAGAGATGAAATGGCAAGGCACACATACTGGGGCTGCAAATTATCGTTTAGGTTTAATGACTGAAGAAACTAGCCTAGGCACACTTTACTATCACCTTGGTTACTGGGGCTCTGCAGCTTATTATTTACCTGAAAAACAGATTGCTATTGCAGGTTTTACAACCCAGCGAAATAGCCGTGACGATTTGATAGCTATTATTAAAGAAGCCTTTAAACGCCTTTAAGATTAAACAAATAAAAAGCCAAAAATGTATCAATAACACTTTTGGCTTTTTATTTGTTTTATGGCTGATATATTTTCAATATCAGCCTATCTTTGCTCTATTACGATTCCTTCGTTGGTGTTATTTCCATCGCTGTAGTTGTTACCGCAGAGGGGTTTCAACTGCTTTACTGGGTGTAGTCGTTACGACAGGAGCGGGTGTATTTGCCGTTTCTGGATGAACTTGCTTTTCAAATTGAATACGCAATTCACCTAGATTTACGGTTGGCGTTTCACCACTTTGTGTTAGTACAAAAGCAATATCTTCAGATAAAACTCTTGAAAGTTCCTGATTTAACGTCTCTTTTGTTAAGCCCGCTAAAAATGCTTGGCGTAAGCGCTGATATTGTTCAGGTGGAATATCAATAATATTGCTTTGTTGCGATAACAGACGCTGATTAATTAAAATAGCAGTACTGGTTTTTGCATAACGCGCAAATAATTGAGTTAATTGAAGTTGTTTCTCTTGTTGTAACTCTTGGTACAACTCATCGCTGATACCTTGGTTACGCAAGCGACCCAATTCTTCTCCTACCCATGATGCTAATGCAGGAATGTGTGCTGTAGCAGTATCAAGATTTAAAGAACAACTTGCACGCTGATATTGTACTCGGCAATCAATGTTAATTTGAGTGCTATCATTTTCTTTACGTTGTTCAAGACTACGACCTAAATGTACAAAAATCACTTCACGAGCTAAATCACTTAACCAATATTTATTTAACGTATCAGAGTCTTTTACTGGCGACCAATCTAAATCCCAAATTAAAGCAATTTGGTCTTTTGCTCGCATAGGCTCTTGCACATATAAGGTTTCAGGTTTCATATCAGCAAGAACAGGGACTGGAACTGGTGTTACACGCTTTCCTGATAGAGATGAAAAAGCCTGATTAATACTTTCAGTCAATACTCGATTATCAACATTACCTGCAACATAAAGCGTCATCATATCTGGGGTGTACCAACGCTGTTGGTAATCCGACAACTCTTTAGTATTTACTGATTGATTAACGGGTTTGCCCGGATTGTGGCCTTTTAAATTAGAACCTTCAAGACGTGAGCGCCAGATAGGATCTTCAATATTAAGAGGAAATGTTGCAATCGGAAGTGGTGATTGAACTGCATTACGAACCGCATTTTCTGTGTATTGTGCAGGTTTAGCAATACCTGCTAATAATGCAAAAGCATCCTTTAACAACTCAGGCTGATTGTTCGGTAAACTGAGATTATAAACAGTAAAATCATATGAAACGATCATTGGAGGCAACGGATAGTCAGGATCTAGTGCATTTTTCCATAGATTATCGCGTTTCTCTGGCGTTAAACCTGTATTTTCCAAAACGTTGAGTTTGGACACTAAGGATGAAAAACCCGTTTCACTGCTTTTTTCTGATAAAGACCCCGTATTGACTAATAAACGGATCTGTATTCTATCATTTGGGCGTTGCGGTGTTTGTAATATTTGCCACTGAAAGCCATTTGCTAGTCGCCCTTCTTGCCAAGCCGGATCAGGCTGTAAAGCCTCTGCTTGAACTTGGCAAACAACAGCGCCGAATATAACGCTTCCCAATAAAATTCGTGTCATTACACCCTGCATGTGAACCTCTGTTGTATTAATCCTTGGTATTAAACCACTTATGAGGTTTAACAATAAGTGCCAAAAGACATGTTAGATGTTGGATGTCTATTTTTTGTATTATCATTCTTTATCACCACAAAAACATGAAATGAAATCACTATAGTGATTAGACTCATTATGGCGTAAGAAGGTTCAGACCTTCGGCAATTTTTGATCAGATTTTTGATGATTATATCCTTTAACCAGCAAACCAATCTCATCATCACAATGTGATTTTGGACAAGATAACGCTGAAACTTGGCTATCTTTATTGAGGGTAACGGCGATTTGGCGTAAAGGTTTTACAACAATACGATTAATACACCAACTAATAGCAACCGTCAGAATAAGTCCCATCAACAGATATGTTGTTAGCATCAATGCGACAGTATTACTGGCAAAACGATAAAAACGGTTTGTGTCAGCCTGTAAAATGAGATGACCACTATAGGACTTATCATCTGTTGAAGTAATACCTAATGGCTGTAAAGGAACAACAGCTTCAACGGGAATACCAAAAAGCCAACTTGAAAATTCAGAGACTTCTTTTTTGGGTGCAAAATCTAAATTCATTACTTGCACATTCTCGGGTTGCATGACAATCGCTTTACCCAAAATCCCCGTCGCTTTTAGTGCAACTATCTGTTGTTTAGCATCGTTCAAATCTGACCGTAATAATGCATCAGCGAGTGGTTGCTGGATACTTACACCGGCATTAAAAAGCTGATTTTGATAATCTTCACGGCGTTGATCTATCAAATAAACAAGTTGAATACTGATAAAAATAGCAATAGTCACCAACGTAACGCCCGCAACAGCGGCCATCTGTTTTATTGTTAATGAATGTTTAAGATGAGGTTTCATCATTGCTATTTCCAATATACATGTCTGATCAGAGTGATTATACTGTATTTTTGTAGTTATGTATCACTATCAATAAAGAAAATAACGTTATAAAAAGCGACTATCCATTAAAATGAAAGTAGATAAATATATAATTATTGTTATTTGAGTATAGTTATAAGATAAAAATAGTAAAATAAAAATAAAATCTTACTCTCTCTTTATTATTTACAACAAATCTACTTTATATTAATAAAAAGATACAATTCACTAAAAAACACTAGAATACATAAAATTAAACACTATTAAACCCTTAACTCCAAGTTAAAACACAATGCTAAGCATAGTATATTTATTAATGGAAAATATTATTTCCCATTAATATCATTGAAGTTTATATTTTAAAAAACCCACAAAAATATAATATTTTATATCTATAAAATCATTATTAGATTATTTAGTTAAGATTAATTAAATATTATTAATGAAAAAATAAGGACAATATAAATCAATATATTGTCCTTATTTAATGAGATGAGTTTATTTTATTTAAACTATTGCGTTATCTTGCTCCACTGCAAAACAAGCAATAAGCTGACCGTTATACTCTTTTAATGTTGGCTGTAATTGACTACACGGTCCAAATGCACGGCGACAACGAGCTGCGAAAGCACAACCCGGTGGCGGATTTAATGGGCTTGGTAATTCTCCTGTTAATTTAATACGCTCTCGTCTTAATTCAGGTGTCAATCTTGGTGTTGCTGATAATAATGCCTGCGTATAAGGATGTTGTGGATTTTCAAAAATTTGCGCTTTTGTTCCTTTTTCCACACAACGCCCTAAGTACATTACAATAACTTCATCTGCAATATGCTCAACAACCGAAAGATCATGAGAAATAAACACATAAGAGAGCCCCATATCTTGTTGCAGATCCATCATTAAATTCAGTACTTGGGCACGAACTGATACATCCAGTGCAGAAACAGGTTCATCTGCTACCACAATATCTGGATCAAGCATCAAACCACGCGCAATAGCAATACGCTGACGTTGACCACCAGAAAACATATGTGGGTATCGGCTATAGTGTTCTGTTTTTAATCCAACTTTAGCCATCATTGATAATACTTTTTCTTTACGCTCAGAGGCATTCAGTGTTGTATTAATTAATAAAGGCTCTTCTAAAATTTGCCCCACTTTTTTACGCGGATTCAATGATCCATAAGGATTTTGAAACATAATTTGGATCTTCTGGCGACGCAACTTCTCAGCCGATTTATCTTTAATTAACAGATTTTGACCACAATAAGAAAGCTCACCGGAAGTAGGGATCTCAATCATTGTTAATAATCGGCCTAATGTGGATTTGCCACATCCCGATTCACCAACAACAGCTAAAGTTTTACCGCGCTCTAATTCAAAAGAGATACCATCAAGGGCTTTAACTGTTCTCTCTTTTGAAAAAAGCCCACCCTTTACGCTGTAATACTTCGCTAAATTAACCGCTTTTAACAAGGGAGTTGATACATTTGGATTAACTTCAGCCATGGGTAGGTCTCCCTGCATTATCTAACGGTGTATGACATTTCACACGGTGCATTCCTAATTCTTTTAACTCTGGCTCAATCTTATAACATTCATCATGAGCATATGGGCAACGCGGATTGAGTAAGCAACCTGTTGGTCTATCATAACGTCCCGGTACAACGCCCGGTAGTGATGCTAACCGCGCTTTATTACTCGCAAACTCAGGAAGTGCCCTTAATAATGCTTGAGTGTAAGGATGGCGAGGCGCTTTAAAAATTTCTGATGCTTTTCCTGACTCTACTACTTGTCCTGCGTACATCACAATAATAGTGTCCGCAGCTTCAGCTACTAATGCGAGATCATGAGTGATCAACACTAGTGCCATATTTTCTTGTTTTTGTAAGTCGAGCAAAAGCTCTATGATTTGTGCCTGAATAGTGACATCCAGCGCTGTGGTTGGTTCATCAGCAATCAATAATTTAGGGCGACAAGCGATCGCCATTGCGATCATAACACGCTGACTCATTCCCCCTGAAAGCTGGTGTGGATAAACATCTAAGCGAGAAGCTGGATCAGGAATTCCCACCAGCGTTAAAAGGTCGATAGCACGTTGTTTGCGTGTTTTACGACTTCCACCCTGATGGACTTTTAACGCTTCCATAATTTGATAGCCAACCGTAAAGCAAGGATTCAAGCTTGTCATTGGATCTTGGAAAATCATCGCAACATCGGCACCGACTAAATTGCGTCGCTCTGATTCAGAGATTTTCATAAGATCTCTACCATCAAAATAGAGCTCTTGTGCGCTCACTCGCCCCGGAAAATCAATAAGCCCCATAATCGCCAACGAGCTAACGGATTTACCCGAACCAGACTCCCCTACAATGCCGACTACTTGCCCTTCTTCAACCTGATAGCTAATTCGGTCTACCGCTTTAAACGGAGTATCTTCATCACCAAAGTGAACAGATAGTTGATTAATATTTAGTAATGCCATGTTCTTACTCCGTTACTGCTTTAATTTCGGATCAAGCGCATCTCGTAAACCATCACCCATTAAATTAAAGGCTAATACGGTAAACAAAATCGCCAGACCAGGAAACGTCACAACCCACCATGCACTTTGTGTAAACTGCAACACATCAGATAACATGGTTCCCCATTCAGGGGTTGGTGGTTGTGCGCCCATACCTAAAAAGCCCAATGCCGCCATATCTAAGATTGCATTAGAAAAACCTAAAGAGGCTTGAACAATTAAAGGCGCAAGGCAGTTAGGTAATATATTGATAAACATCTGACGCATTGAACCCGCGCCTGCAACACGAGAGGCAATCACATAATCACGGTTAACTTCAATTAAAACAGCGGCACGAGTCAGTCGAACATAATGCGGTAAGGCAACAAAAGTTAATGCGATAGAAGCATTAACAATAGAGGGACCAAAAATAGCGACCAACACTAGCGCCAATAATAAACTAGGTAATGCCAGCATGATATCAACAACACGCATAATGCCGATATCCACAAGGCCACCAAAATAACCCGCTGCTAACCCTAGAATAATTCCTAAGATAAGTGACAGAACGACAACAATACAGCCCACCAATAATGAAAGGCGAGCACCAAACATTAAGCGCGAAAGAATATCGCGACCAACATCATCTGTACCTAGAATAAATTGCCAGCTTCCACCTTCTTGCCAAACAGGAGGTACCAATAAGAAATCACGGAATTGCTCATTAGGGGCATGAGGTGCAAGAAAACCTGCAAATGATGCAATAAGCAACATAATTACAATATAGATTAACCCAACAACGGCACCTTTATTTTGTTTAAAATAATGCCAGAATTCTTGGAAGGGCGTCATGGGAGCCGGTGCACTGATGACCGGTGTTACTTTATTTTCAGTCATTTATGCATTCCTTATTTTTTATGGCGAATACGAGGATTCACAATGCCATAAAGAACATCAACCAACAGATTGACGAAGATAATCATCGTTGCAATTAAAAGTACACCACCTTGAACAACGGGGTAGTCACGCCGCTGTAGAGCATCAATCAACCAGCGTCCTAATCCCGGCCATGAGAAAATGGTTTCTGTTAAGATTGCACCTGCCAGCATTGTCCCGACTTGTAGACCAATAACGGTGACAACAGGCAACATCGCATTACGTAATGCGTGAATAAGAATGACGCGAGCACGGCTTAAGCCTTTTGCTCTTGCAGTACGAATATAATCTTCGCCTAATACTTCAAGCATCGAAGAGCGTGTCATACGGACGATAACTGCTAAAGGAATGGTTCCTAATACAATGGCAGGTAAAATGATGTGATGAACGGCATCTAAGAAATCCCCTTCCTCACCCCAAATAAAGGTATCAATCAGCATAAATCCAGTAAGTGGATTACTGTCATCTAAAAAGACACTATCCGCGAGGCGTCCAGAGACAGGTGTTAGGTCTAATTTCACAGACACTAACATGATTAACATGATCCCCCACCAGAAGATTGGCATGGAGTAACCTGCCAATGACACACTAATCGCAGTATGATCAAAGATAGATCCACGTTTTACCGCTGCCAAAACACCAACGGGGATCCCAACTGAAACCGCAAAAATCATGGCACACACGCCAAGTTCTAAAGTGGCTTTAAAGCGAGGTAAAAATTCATCCCATACAGGAATGCGACTTTTTAATGAGATACCCAAATCACCATGGAGAATGCCATTTAGGTAATTGATATATTGTTGCCATAAAGGCTTATCCAGCCCCAACTCTGCCATTAAATAAGCATGACGCTCTGGAGAAAGTCCACGTTCACCCGCCATAATCATTACCGGATCACCGGGAATAAGATGGACGAAAATAAACGTCAATAATGTAATTCCGATAAACGTAGGGATCACAAGTCCCAAACGTTGAAGGATAAATTGCAGCATATCCTAATTCTCTTTTCAAACATCAGCTAAAAGATAGCGCTGATAAATCAGGGGAAAGCCCCCTGCGCCCACAGTGTACTGAATGTATTCGTTATTATTGAATAGCGGTGCCTTTCACAAAGAAAGACACCGTATTTAAGGCAATCCAACGATTAGGTATTGCTATTATTTAAGAGAGACATTCTCGAAGTGATGTTTGCCTAACGGATCAACCACGTAGTTTTCTACTTTTTTACTCACTGGTTCATAAACGGTCGAGTGAGCAATAATCAGTGCAGGTGCTTGATCATGCATAACAACTTGAGCTTGTTTGTAAAGTTCAACACGCTTGTCGTGATCGGCGGCGACTCGAGCAGGTTGGATCAGATCTTCAAATGGCTTATAGCACCATTTTGAATAGTTCGATCCTTGCTCTTTTGCCGCACAACTAAATAGCGTAGCGAAGAAGTTATCTGGATCCCCATTATCCCCCGTCCAACCCATCATCACGGCTTGGTGTTCACCGGATTTAGCACGTTTGAGATATTCGCCCCACTCGTAACTTACAATCTTGGTTTTAACGCCAATTTTTTCCCAATCCGCTTGTACCATTTCAGCCATACGGCGGGCATTCGGATTGTAAGGGCGCTGTACTGGCATTGCCCATAAATCGATAGTAAAGCCATCTGCAAGACCCGCTTCTTTTAGCAGTGCTTTGGCTTTTTCCGGGTTATATTCGTAATCAACGATATCGTCGTTATAACCCCACATTGTAGGAGGGATGAGGTTTTTCGCTTTCTGACCTGCGCCTTGATAAACAGCTTCAATAATAGCGTCTTTATTCACCGCCATACTTAATGCTTGGCGAACCTTTTGGTTATCCAGTGGTTTTTTCTCAACATTAAAAGAGATATAACCAACATTTAAGCCTGGTTGCTCTAATAGGTTGATATCGCTATTTTGTTTCATCTTCGCAATATCAGCAGGATTTGGGAAAGGCATTGCCTGACACTCACCTTTTTGCAGTTTTGCATATCGTACAGAGGCATCAGGTGTAATGGAGAAGACTAAACGGTCAATATCTGGTTTTTTATCCCAATATTGGTCATTAGCTTTATAAAGAATACGAGAATCTTTTTGATATTGTTGTAATTGGAAAGGCCCTGTACCAATAGGATCTAAGTCCACTTTTTCAGGCGTACCTGCTTTCATCATATTATCTGCATATTCAGCAGATAATATAGAAGCAAAGTCCATTGCCATATCAGCAATAAAAGGGGCTTCTGAACGAGTTAAAACAAAACGAACGGTATGATCATCAACCTTCTCGATTTTCTCGATCATGTTGTTCATATCCATTCCTGAGAAGTATTCATAACTTCCGCCAGACACTTTATGGTAAGGATGTTTTGGATCCATTTGACGCATAAACGTATACATCACGTCATCCGCATTAAATTCACGTGTTGGCTTAAAGGTTTTACTACTATGCCAATTTACGCCTTTACGCAAATGGAAGGTATACACTTTGCCATCATCGCTCACATCCCAGCTTTCAGCTAAGCCTGGAATGATTTCTGTTGTACCCAGTTTAAATTCAACTAAACGGTCATAGATAGGTACTGAACTTGCGTCATAGGTTGTTCCAGAGGTAAATAACTGAGGGTTAAATCCTTCAGGTGAGCCTTCAGAGCAATACACCAATGTTTTTGCCTGCACACCAGCAGAAACAGCTAATGCGAGCAATCCAATTGTTGCGGTCAAAATTCCTGTCTGTTTTTTGGAGCTTTTCATCATTACTCTCCGAAATTGTTCTGTTGTGTTTTGGTTTCCTGTTTAAAAACGGAATACCTTTTTATTTTGTCATTGTTCAATTAACCAACTGTACTCCCTTACGTCAATAAGGTGTTGGAAGGTAAAAAGAACAAGTTATAAACACAAATGAAACGAATATCGAACAAACTCAGAATAAAAAAATAAGTCTGCGACTAATATCTAGTCAATAAAACCACACATTAAGAAATCCTTAAGTGAAATGACTATTTTAAAAAAAGCCATAATTTGTGATTAACCGCTTAAATATTGAACGAATATTTTGAAATGAAACAAAGAACTTGGTGCTTTATTCTGTTATGGAAGAAAAACAATCACCTTGCTAGAGGATCCTGATTTTAGTTTTAATCAAGCAAATAGAGTGAAAAGTATCAATTTTTAGCTCTTAGCAAATCACTTAACTAGATAAGACCATGAAATTCAGTCTGTTATTAATGATTTTAATTCTTTCATAGTGAAAAATTTATATTATTTAAGCATTATCAGAAGTTCTATCGTCCATAAAAGTGACGTTGGAAGAAAATTTACAGACTTTTTTAGATTGTTTATTAAAAAATTTCTAAAATAATTTAATGCCTAAACGACTTTATAGGCCAGCTAAGCCCTCTGCATTTTCAGCTAATATTTATCTTGATTTGGAAAATATTTCCACGGTTCTCTGTTTCTGAGTTGTATGGAAGTTTGGAATGTAGGGAGAGAGATGAGATAAAAAGAAGATGAGCGAGAGAAAACACCTTTTATGGTGAAATCAAAAATAAGAGTGAGGTATTTTTGGTAAGGCTAAAACGACAAAACCCCGCTTTAAAAGCGGGGTTCTTAATATGGTCGGCGAGAGAGGATTCGAACCTCCGACCCACTGGTCCCAAACCAGTTGCGCTACCAGGCTGCGCTACTCGCCGAAAACGAGGTGCATCTTACTGCCAGAAACCCACTCCGTCAATACTTTTTTAGTATCTCCTGACTATTCGTATGGTTTTCAACCAAAACGGTTGATTTTTAACTTTTTTATCATAAAAAGAGATGAATTTTAGCGTTATTGTAACACGCTTACCTGTCTATCTTCGTTTTACTATGGCTTTCTTTACGTTACCCATAAAACATGAAAAAAAATCACAAATTTATTCTCAATTATTATCGTCTAATTAGTATACTTTTTATATAATTCCCTTATGTCAAATAAGGTAGGTAGTTTAGAGAATGAAACAATGTTGGTGGGGTGTCGCATTACTTTTATTGTCAACCACACTTCCAGCTCAAGCATCTACAGCTCATGCTTGCCGAGTGTACTTTAAAGAAGCGGATAGATTTATTCAGTACATTTCTCAAAGAGAAGATCTAAAACATAATATGCCGGAGATTAAAGCTAACTTCGAGCAAAGCAAAAAACAGATAATGACAGCGCCTCTGGCAGAACAAAAAGTAATATGTGATAAGGAAATGCAGGAGCTTAATAGTTTGAACAAAATGTTTGGACCTAAAGAAGAAACGGTACTAAATAAATAATCAAGTAAACAGATAATGACTAAATATAATTACTTATTCATTATTTAGTCATTAATTTGATATTAATTCTTATTTTCATGATTATTATTCGTAGTTGTACTTTCCAATCTTTTTATGCGTTCTTTAGGGGAATTATCACTTTTATCATCACCCTGAGTATAATAATCGTAAGGTAATAATAAAGTATCTAATACAGCACTAAAAGGGAGATCGAGAATAACCAATGGTTTCATTGCCCATCCGGTTTCATCATCTTTTAGCATTGTCATGTTATTTTTTGTCCCTGAATAAAGTTCTTTATTCGGGCCTGCATGGGTCATAACACTTGAGCAGCCTGTCAGTAATGTCGTCAAAAATGTGACTAATGTTAAATTTTTACTTGTCGTTCTAAATATCATAGGGCACCTATAAAACGAGATCCGTAGTCAACGCTTTTTATCATATAGTTAAACCTGTTTTCTCTTACAGGACAAGAGAAAGATGATATAAAAAAGCTTAATTTTTTAGTTATTAAATAAATAAGTCTAGCGTGAGAATGTTTCACTTTATCTAATTAAAAAAAACATAATAATATTATTAATTATTATGTTTCGATGATATTAAAATTCAACCTTCATTATTTTAAATAAACACTTTAACTCTATATTTATCTTTCTTGTTTTTTTGATCTCTATATATGTTGAATCTGTGCGATAAGACACAGCGACTTTCATGATTCTTTGCCAAAATAGGTTTATCGTTTTAGCTCAAATTTTCTCATTTTTATTTTTGGGTACAGGATCTTTTTTATGAGTGATATTGCATTAACAATGGTGATGTTGTCATTAGCAGGCGCTCTAGGTCTTTGGATTGGCAATATCAAAATCTATCGAGTCAGCCTAGGAATAGGTGGCGTTCTTTTTGGTGGAATTATTATTGGTCATTTTGCTCAACACTATAATTTTTCACTTAATGCACAAACTCTTCATTTTATTCAAGAATTTGGACTTATTCTTTTCGTTTATACCATTGGTATCCAAGTCGGCCCTGGTTTTTTCTCCTCACTGCGTGTTTCAGGCTTAAAACTAAACGCCTTCGCCATCTTAATTATTCTTCTGGGCTCAGTCATAACCGCTTCTATTTATCGTCTATTTGACGTTCCTTTACCTATTATTTTGGGTATTTTTTCTGGTGCTGTCACCAACACCCCTTCTTTAGGTGCTGGGCAACAAATACTGACAGATCTGCATGTTGATCCGGCTTCGGTGGGGCAAATGGGGATGGGCTATGCCATGGCCTATCCTATGGGTATCTGTGGCATTCTGCTAGTAATGTGGCTTATTCGTGTGTTCTTTAAAATCAACATTGATGAAGAAGCAAAAGCCTTTAGTAACCAACAACACAGTACTAAAGATGCCCTACATACCATTAATATTGCGATTAAAAACCCCAATTTAGATGGCTTATTAATGCAAGATATTCCTCTGCTCAATGAAGATGCCATCGTCTGCTCCCGCTTAAAGCGTGGAGATAACATTATGGTACCTATGCCTTCAACGATTATTCAGTTGGGAGATTTACTGCATATTGTAGGTTCAAAAGAAGATCTCAATAAAGTACGTCTAGTACTTGGTGAGGAGGTCGATGCTTCACTTTCAACATCAACAAATTTACTTCAATCAGTACGAGTCGTCGTAACGAATGATTCCGTGCTCAGTAAACGTTTAAAAGATCTGGATCTTAAAAGAAAATACGATGTTGTAGTGACTCGCTTGAACCGCGCGGGTATCGAACTTATTCCGAGCAATAATAGTATGTTGCAATTCGGGGATATTCTTAATGTTGTTGGACGCCCTGAGTCTATTGAAGCCATTACAGTCCTGTTAGGTAACGCCCGTCAGAAATTAGAACAAGTTCAGATGCTTCCTGTCTTTATTGGTATCGGCTTAGGGGTTTTGCTTGGCTCTATTCCTATTTTTATTCCCGGTATTCCTGTGGCTCTTAAATTAGGTTTGGCTGGTGGTCCTCTTGTTGTTGCCTTAATTTTAGGACGTATTGGTACATTTGGTAAGCTCTATTGGTTTATGCCTCCAAGTGCAAACTTGGCATTGCGAGAGTTAGGAATTGTCATGTTTCTTGCTGTGGTAGGATTAAACTCTGGCGGTGAATTTGTCGAAACCTTAATTTATGGTCAAGGCTTGAGTTGGATTGGTTATGGTATTTTGATTACATTATTACCGTTATTGATTGTCGGTGTGATTGCCAGAGTCTTCTTTAAGCTTAATTATTTAAGCCTCTGCGGAATGTTGGCAGGTTCAATGACCGATCCCCCTGCATTAGCCTTCGCAAACTCAATTCATAGCTCAAGTGGAGCTGCTGCGCTTTCCTATGCCACAGTTTACCCTTTAGCAATGTTTTTACGCATCATAACACCACAATTAATGGCGCTTATTATATGGACTTTGTAGTAAAAATAATAAATATATTAAATAGTTGAACCAAATTTGTTATCAAAATCCACATTTGGCTTAGCAGAGGGATAATTAAGGCAATGAATGGCTCTTATTTAAGCCATAGATTTTATAAATGTCTGTTTTAATAGTTCTCGTGCTAAGAAATTTAGATTGAGACGGATTGCTAAATTTTTAGTAATCAATTTCTTTCCGTCAAACTTATGCTCAAAAGTCCTCGTTATTGTCTTTGCCCCTTCTTCTCGCTGAAGGGGCATTTTTATTAGATATTCACTGGCTGATAGATGTTCTCGATTTCTTCAGCCAGAATTTTTATTCCTTTCTCAATCAACTCAGGCTCAGGTACATAATTCATCCGCATACATTGATGAGCGTGATCCCATGAATCTTCTAATCCTGGAAAGAAGTAATGTCCCGGCACCATTAATACACCACGTTTTTTCAAACGACGATAAAGCTCTTCACAAGAAACAGGTAAATCTTTAAACCAAAGCCATAAAAATATCGCACCTTCCGGCTTATGAATAAGACAACGTTCCTCAGGTAAGTAGCGGCGGATAATATTAATAGTTTCAAGTACTCGTTGATGATAGAAGGGCCCTATCACATCTTGAGATAACCGCATTAAATCATCGCGTTTTAGCATTTCTAATGCCATTGCAGGTCCAATTCCACCAGGTGCAAGACTAATAATGCCGTTAATATTTGTAATGGCTGAAATCAGCTCTTCATTGGCGATAATAATGCCACAGCGTGCACCCGGTAAACCTAACTTGGACAGGCTCATACAAAGGATAGTGTTGTCATTCCAACGAGGTGTTGCTTTAGTGAAAATAATACCCGGAAAAGGAACGCCATAAGCGTTATCTATAATCAGAGGAATATTGTGACGTTTAGCTAAAACCTCTAGCTTTTCAACTTCATCATCAGTAATCACATTACCCGTTGGATTTGTTGGTCTAGAAACACAAATAGCGGCTATGTCATCACCAATCTCAAGATGAGCAAAATCGACATGATATTTAAATTGCCCATTCGGCAACATTTCTATTGTTGGTTTATTCGCAACAAACAGATCTTCTTCTAATCCAGAATCAGTATAACCAATATATTCAGGGGCAATTGGGAAAAGAATTTTACGTTTCTTCCCATCTTTGGTTGTGCCACCTAATAAATTAAATAGATAGAAAAAAGCACTTTGGCTACCATTAGTTAGCGCAATATTTTTTGCCGAAATATTCCAGCCTAGCTTCTGTTTTAAACATGCTGCCAACGCTTGTAACATAGCATCTTTGCCTTGCGGGCCATCATAGTTACAAACTGCATCACTTAATGAGCCATTTTCGGTCATTTCTTTAAGTAATTGGCGAAAATAGTCATCCATTTCAGGAATATGAGCAGGATTCCCACCTCCTAGCATCACAGCACCGGGTGTACGTATTCCTTCATTTAAGTCTTGCATCAAGCGAGCAATGCCTGAGTGCTGAGCAAACTTTTGTCCAAATTGTGATAGTTGAGTCATCTTTGCAGGTATCTTCTATGTTGCTTTCTCGTTAAGAAATACCATACCGCGAGCTTTAATCTGCATCAATAGTTATAATCGAAATGATAGAATAGTAATATTAATATGATTTTAAATATTGAAATATAAAACCAATAACACTCTAGATTAAAGATAACTCAACTCATATTTTACTTTTTATTGGCGTTTTCACTCTCTTCTTGGCGGCAAAAACAAGAGAGAATATGGTCATCAACCATACCAACAGCTTGCATAAAAGCGTAGCAAGTTGTTGTACCAACAAATTTAAAGCCTTTTTTCTTCAACGTTTTTGCCATTTTATCTGAGATTTCAGTGGACGCGGGCACTTGGGAAATATTGGACCACTGATTAATAATGGGTTTATTATCAACAAATTGCCAAATAAACTGACTAAAATCTTCGCCTTGTTCTTCCATTGCCATGAAAATACGGGCGTTATTAATAATGGCGTTAATTTTTCCTTGATGACGAATAATTGCGGGATCTTGCAGTAAGGTTTCAACATCTTTATCTGTCATTGTGGCAATTTTTTCAGGTGAAAAATTAAAAAAACAGCGACGATAACCTTCTCTTTTCTTAAGTACGGTATACCAAGATAACCCAGCTTGTTGACCTTCAAGACAGATCATTTCAAAAAGCTTGTATTTATCTCGTTCAGGTTTACCCCATTCATCATCATGATATGCCAAATATTCAGGATCATTAGTTACCCAATCGCAACGCTGTTTATTCATTTTCTTATTCCTTGTTACCAATAACTTGTAATAGCACCATTTTATATACTGTATAAATATACATGTAAATAGGTGAAAAAAAATTCAATCTAATTCTTTGAGCATAGTCATAAAGTCAATTAAGGGATTATTTTTTTGATCGAGGGAAAATTGCCCGCATTCCTTGCTGTATATCTTTCGCCTAGAAGGTATACTGAAACCTTTCTTTTTATTCTATGTATCGCCATGCGGATATAACATGCAAAAGTTTGATACCAAAACCTTTCAAGGTCTTATCCTGACACTACAGGATTACTGGGCTCGCCAGGGCTGTACCATTGTCCAACCATTAGATATGGAAGTGGGTGCAGGCACATCACACCCAATGACTTGTTTACGTGCATTAGGCCCAGAGCCTATCGCTGCGGCTTATGTACAGCCTTCTCGTCGTCCAACAGACGGACGTTATGGTGAAAACCCTAACCGTTTACAGCACTATTACCAATTCCAAGTTATCATTAAGCCATCACCTGATAATATTCAGGAACTTTATCTTGGCTCATTAAGAGAATTAGGTTTAGACCCAACAATTCATGATATTCGTTTTGTAGAAGATAACTGGGAAAACCCAACTTTAGGTGCTTGGGGCTTAGGCTGGGAAGTTTGGCTCAACGGCATGGAAGTGACGCAGTTTACCTATTTCCAACAAGTAGGTGGATTAGAGTGTAAACCTGTTACGGGTGAAATCACTTACGGCTTAGAACGTCTTGCCATGTATATTCAAGGTGTTGATAGCGTTTATGACTTAGTTTGGTGTGATGGTCCATTAGGTAAAACCACCTATGGCGATATCTATCATCAAAACGAAGTTGAGCAATCAACCTATAACTTTGAATACGCCGACGTAGACTTCCTGTTCTCTTGCTTTGAGCAATATGAAAAAGAAGCTCGTGAGTTGTTAGAGTTAGAAAAACCTCTGCCTTTACCTGCCTATGAACGTATTTTAAAAGCAGGACACACCTTTAACTTATTGGATGCACGTAAAGCTATCTCTGTGACAGAGCGCCAGCGTTATATTTTACGTATCCGTACTTTAACCAAAGCGGTTGCTGAAGCATATTATGCTTCTCGAGAAGCGCTTGGTTTCCCTATGTGTAAAAAGTAAGAGGCTATCATGACAACTGAGACTTTCCTCGTGGAAATCGGCACAGAAGAATTACCGCCGAAAGCGCTTCGTTCTTTAGCCGAATCTTTTGCTGCTAATTTTACTGCTGAACTGGATAACGCCAATATCACTCATGGTGATGTATCTTGGTTTGCAGCTCCTCGCCGTTTAGCTATTAAAGTGGTTAATATGGCGAAATCACAAGCAGATAGAACCATTGAAAAACGTGGCCCTGCAATTGCTCAAGCATTTGACGCTGACGGCAAACCGACAAAAGCAGCTGAAGGTTGGGCAAGAGGTAATGGCATTACAGTTGACCAAGCAGAGCGTTTATCAACAGATAAAGGCGAATGGTTATTTTATCGTGCAGAAGTAAAAGGTGAAGCTGTTAACCAATTACTGATTGGCATGGTAAGCAATGCATTATCAAAATTACCAATTCCAAAATTAATGCGCTGGGGTGATAAGGAAACTCACTTTGTACGCCCTGTTCATACCGTCACTTTATTATTAGGTGATACCGTTATTGATGGTGAAATTTTAGGTATCCAAAGCGATCGCGTTATTCGTGGTCACCGCTTTATGGGTGAAGCTGAATTCACTATCGATAATGCGGATCAGTATCCTGAAATTCTTTATGAACGCGGAAAAGTGATTGCTGATTACGAAACGCGTAAATCAATTATTCTTCATGATGCCCGTCTTGCTGCTGAAAAACTTGGCGGTATCGCAGATTTAAGCGATAGCTTAGTCGAAGAAGTCACTTCATTGGTTGAATGGCCAGTTGTGTTAACAGCAAAATTTGAGGAAAAATTCCTTGAAGTTCCTGCTGAAGCGCTAGTTTATACGATGAAAGGTGACCAAAAATATTTCCCTGTTTATGACAAGCAAGGCAAATTATTACCTAACTTTATTTTCGTCACTAATATTGAATCTTCTGATCCACAACAGATCATCAGCGGTAACGAAAAAGTAGTGCGTCCTCGTTTAGCTGATGCGGAGTTTTTCTTCAAAACTGACCGTAAACAACGTTTAGAAGATAACTTACCACGCCTTGAAACCGTATTATTCCAGAAAGATTTAGGCACACTGCGTGATAAAACAGACCGTATTCAAGCATTAGCTGGCTTTATTGCTGGCAAAATGGGGGCTGATGTTAATAAAGCAACTCGCGCAGGTTTACTGTCAAAATGTGACTTAATGACCAATATGGTGTTCGAATTCACAGATACCCAAGGTGTTATGGGTATGCATTATGCGCGTCATGATGGTGAAGCTGAAGAAGTCGCAGTTGCATTGAAAGAACAATATCAGCCTCGTTTCGCGGGTGATGAATTACCTTCTAATCCTGTTGCTAGCGCCCTCGCTATTGCAGAGAAGATGGATACACTTGCGGGTATTTTCGGTATTGGTCAACATCCTAAAGGAGATAAAGACCCATTTGCTCTACGTCGTGCATCACTGGGTGTTTTACGTATTATCGTTGAGCAAGATTTACCGTTAGATATCGAAGAGCTGACACAAGAAGCGGTTCGCCTTTACGGTGACAAACTGACTAATAAAAATGTGGTCAGTGATGTGGTTGAATTTATGTTAGGTCGTTTCCGTTCTTGGTATCAAGAACTAGGCTACAGCATTGATACTATTCAAGCTGTATTAGCACGTCGCCCAACACAACCTGCTGACTTCAATGCTCGCGTTAAAGCAGTAACTTACTTCCGCACATTAGACGAAGCCTCTGCATTAGCAGAAGCAAATAAGCGTGTTTCTAACATCTTAGCAAAATCCGCTGATGTAAAACTGAATGACACTGTTTTAGCTTCCGTCTTAAAAGCCCCAGAAGAAGTTCAACTAGCGGCTAATCTTTCTGTATTACAAGATAAATTGGCACCATTATTTGCAGAGCGCAAATACCAAGAAGCATTAGTTGAACTGGCCTCATTACGTGATGTGGTCAATAACTTCTTTGACAAAGTCATGGTAATGGATGAAGACGAAGCTGTTCGTATCAACCGTTTAACCATGTTAAGTCAATTGCGTGAACTGTTCTTAAAAGTCGCGGATATTTCTGTTTTACAATAAGTTGTAACCCCCAGAAAACAGAAACCGGCATTGCTTTCACAATGCCGGTTTTTATCAAACATCATTATTTTTTTAGGGGATGATGAACAAGTTCCATAATTCTTATCGACTCTCTATCAATGATATTCACAATAATATGCAGTAAATCATCAATATCCTCCGCATAAAAAGATTCAATCTCCGTTTCTATTTCAATAGGAAAACCATTTATTTTACTAAAACTATAACCAAATAATATAGATCCAGACTCATCACTTACATTTACTTTATCAACATAAATAAGCCTTTCGCTATTAATAAATTTAGGGCAGTAATGATGATTATCTTTAAATAATACCTTAATTTTATTATTAGTGATCACTTCTAGTTTTTCGATAATTATACTTATTTTATTCTCTATTTTATTTTTTATATCAATAATAGAGGATGCTCTATTCAATGAAGCCTTTATCTTTTCAAAAAAATTATTTTCATCGTTCATGCGAGACTCTACAAAATATTGGATAATGATCAAATTTTTTAAAGAAAATATCATCGAGGCAATGATTCGCATCATTTAGGATCCGATAGAAATCAAGCTGTTCAAGGTCTAACTTAAAACAGTCTTCTTTTCCATATAAAAATGATGAAGAGAAAATCATTTGGTCAAAAACATACCATCGATTTATTGATGCAGAATTATAATAATACGTGCCTAAGTTATTCGTTTTCTTATCCGACAAAAGATACCAAAATGGATTAAATAATAGTTCTTTGGGTATCTTTTCCTTTATGTTCAAATAGCTTATCAATACTATTCCTCAACTCTTGAGCAGTTATACGCCTAGCTTTTTCATCAGCACTTAGTACATGATAAAAATAGAAAAAAAGAATAAAACAAATCCAAATAAATAAATATTTTAATTCATATTTAAACTATTAATTTTTTATTAAATAAAAAGGTATCTCATTATTTAAGATACCTTATTTATAGACGATAAAACTTTACAACCCAGTCTCTACGGTAAATATCTGGCGATAACCATCAACATCACGCATAAATGCAATATATTGGTCATTTGGAGAGAATACGACAGCATCACTACTTGGTGCCTGTGCTGTTTTTTCTGTTAATCGAGTTAACTCACTCGTTTTCACATTACATAGCATCACGCTATTATCGCAAATAAAGGTGAGATATTGTCCATTACTACTCCACGTAAAGGCTGACTGAATATCCCAATCCTGCGAAGTGATTTTTTTTATCTCTTTCGTACTTGGCGATACGGTATACAACTGCACAATACCGTTATCATCTTTCATTAAGAAAGCGATCGCATCACCTTGTGGGGAACTTCTTAACCAGTGACGAGGCTGATTTAAAACACCGGCATATTTTCTATTTGCTGTATTTGTTAGGCGAACTTGATGAATACCTTTAGCCACTGCTGGCATTGTTGTATCAGTTCCTGCCAATGGTTTATCACCTTCAACACTGAAAGCCTGATTATCATCAGGTAAATCCACTAGGAAAATATCAGCAACTTTATCGCCATTTTCACTCACGGTATCGCCGATAAATGCAATAGCCCAACGTTGCTGTGAACCATCAGTCTTTATATAACCTTGAGTACCAACCCAACACTCTTCATAAGCTTTATTAATTTCGTCGCTTCCCTTTTGTGGGTGAGCAACAGTTTGGCTTACTACAGTGCAAAAATATTCACCGTCATATTCGCGTGGGTGCTTTTTAGCGACATTAACCGCTTTTAGTGGCACTGCAACAGCCACATTACGTTGATCATATTCGCCACCAAGTTCATGCATAATATGATCATTGTAGGTAAAGCTTAAACGCGTACCGTCAGGACTAAAGACGTGAACATGTGTACCGCCACGTAATGCACCGGCTTGATAAGGTGATGTCAACGAACATGCGTCGATATTAAATGCACGATTATTATTTGACTCATCAACAATCACGCCTCGACGATGATGAAAGTCATAATGCCATTCATTATCTGGGTTTTCTGGCCCATGAATAAAGGCGTAACGCACGGGCTCTGTAGGGCTTACTGTTGCAACCCCTACATGTGCCCCTTGTGTTGCTGTGTAAATGATCTGTTGCTGTTTTGTTTTCGCATGAATTTTTTCTATGGTTAGACCTGTAAAAGATCCCCCATTGGGACGTACATCATAGACTAACCACTGGCTATCTGGCGTCCAAACATTTATATTAGTTAGCTGATGATGACGGCTATCAAACGTAATCTGGTGTTCCTGAAAAGACATATTTATCCTTATCGGGAAATAAATTTCCACATTATAAAAACTAATTAATTTTACCTGGCACTAAAAAAATTCAGTCGAGACTTTTTCGCAAGGTAATTATTCTACCCTCACTAAATAGTCAGAAAATTAGAAAATCATGTTACTTAGTGTTCTCTATATTATTGGTATTACTGCAGAAGCCATGACTGGTGCGCTTGCTGCTGGTCGTCGTAAAATGGATGTTTTTGGCGTTATTATTATCGCCTCTGCAACTGCCATTGGTGGTGGCTCTGTCAGAGACATTCTACTCGGCCATTACCCATTAGGTTGGGTAAAACACCCTGAATATATCGTCACTGTTGCATGTGCTGCTGTCATCACCATGTGGGTTGCTCCCATGATGAAACACCTTCAGCGACTCTTTCTTATCTTAGATGCCATTGGTCTAATGGTTTTCTCTATTATCGGTGCACAAATCGCACTCGATATGGACTATGGCCCAATTATTGCTGCTATTGCTGCGGTGATTACGGGCGCGTTTGGTGGTGTATTAAGAGATATGCTTTGTAATACCATTCCTTTGGTTTTCCAAAAAGAAATTTATGCCGGTATCGCTTTTGGTGCCGCGTGGCTTTATATGGGATTACTGTTTTATACACCATTACCAAGAGACGTCATTATCATCATTACCCTAATTGCAGGGTTAACCGCTCGACTTCTCGCTATTCGTTATAAATTGGGCTTACCTGTCTTTAATTACGAGAATCAAGATTAACGAATCGCTGTTTTAACGACAGCGGTTCTTTTTGATTCTGTGGGGTATCTCAAAATATAATCTCTTTTCGCTATTGTGATAAAAGGTAATTCCTATCACTGAGCCTTTAATTATATGTTAATATTGACATAGTTTAATTTTTCTCTTGTTTCTATATTCAGAAAATAGAATGTAATAAGAAAAAAATGGCTCTGTATTAAACATGGGCGCTGTATGTCATTCATTGTATGTGTATACTATATGGGGGATTTGCTCCCTAAACATGTATTTATACTTAATTCTCCAGTCAAATTCAGAAAGTCATCATGATCCAAGGAACACTTTATATTGTTTCCGCTCCAAGCGGTGCGGGTAAATCAAGTCTTATTCAAGCGCTGTTAAAAACACAGCCTTTATATGACACTCAGGTTTCAGTCTCTCATACAACCCGCCCAATGCGACCGGGAGAGAGCCATGGTGAACATTACTTCTTTGTTACTGAAGAAGAATTTAAAAGCATGATAGACAGCGGGGATTTCCTCGAACATGCTTGTGTTTTTGGTAACTATTACGGAACATCCGGCAAAATTATCAAAGAAATCTTAGCCAGTGGTGTAGATGTCTTTTTAGATATCGACTGGCAAGGCGCACAGCAAGTGCGTAAAGCGATGCCAGAAGCTCGCAGTATTTTTATTCTGCCACCGTCAAAAGAAGAGCTTTACCGCCGACTTCGTGGACGTGGGCAAGATAGCGAAGAAGTGATTACAAAACGTATGTCGCAAGCTGTATCGGAAATGGAACATTTTAATGAGTATGATTATTTGCTGATTAATGATGATTTCAATACTGCGCTTGCTGATTTACAATCAATTATTCGTTCAGAAAAATTACGCCTTGATCGTCAAACGCTACGACATGGTGATTTAATCAGCAAATTATTGGCAGACTGAGTTAACTTTCAGTATTATGCCCAGTCATTTCGTTAATGGTGGAGTAACACAAATATGGCACGCGTAACCGTTCAAGACGCTGTAGAGAAAATTGGTAACCGTTTTGACCTCGTTCTGGTCGCAGCACGTCGTGCGCGTCAGTTACAAGTTGGCGCTAAAGATCCTTTAGTTCCAGAAGAAAATGATAAAATGACTGTTGTCGCGCTACGTGAAATCGAAGAAGGCCTGATTAACGGTAAAATTCTTGATGCTCGTGAACGCCAAGAGCAGCAAGAGCAAGAAGCAGCAGAATTACAAGCTGTTTCAGCGATTGCGGAAGGTCGTCGTTAATCGTTTTATAAAATAGGGGTAGGTCTGCCTTGTACCTGTTTGAAAGCCTGAATCAGATCGTTCAAAAATACTTGCCATCGGAGCAAGTTGAACAACTTAAAAAAGCCTTTATCGTCGCCCGAAATGCCCACGAGGGACAAACTCGTTCAAGTGGTGAGCCTTATATTACTCACCCTGTTGCGGTTGCGTGTATCCTCGCAGATATGCGATTAGACCAGCAAACGCTGATGGCGGCGCTGTTGCATGATGTTATCGAAGATACACCTGCAACCTTCCAAGATATCGAAAGCCTCTTTGGTAGTACGGTAGCCGATCTTGTTGAAGGGGTATCTAAACTTGATAAATTGAAGTTTAGAGACAAAAAAGAGGCTCAGGCTGAAAACTTCCGTAAGATGATTATGGCGATGGTAAAAGATATCCGCGTCATTTTGATCAAGCTGGCAGACCGAACTCACAATATGCGCACTCTGGGATCATTACGCCCAGATAAACGTCGCCGTATTGCTCGCGAAACACTCGAAATTTACAGTCCTCTCGCACATCGTTTAGGTATACATCATATCAAAACAGAGCTTGAAGAGCTGGGTTTCGAGGCGCTACATCCTAATCGCTACCGTGTAATCAAAGAAGTCGTTAAAGCAGCTCGAGGCAACCGTAAAGAGATGATTAATAAAATCCTCTCTGAAATTGAAGGACGCCTGACAGAAGCACATATCGAATGCAAAGTTAACGGTCGTGAAAAACACCTTTACTCTATCTATCGGAAAATGTTGTTAAAAGAGCAACGTTTTCACTCGATCATGGATATTTACGCCTTTCGCGTGATCGTGAAAGAAGTCGATACCTGTTATCGCGTTTTAGGTCAAATGCACAGTCTTTATAAACCGCGTCCCGGTCGAGTTAAAGACTATATTGCAATTCCAAAAGCCAACGGCTATCAATCTCTTCATACTTCACTTATTGGCCCTCATGGGGTACCTGTTGAAGTGCAAATTCGTACTGAAGATATGGATCAAATGGCAGAGATGGGAGTTGCTGCACATTGGGCTTATAAAGAGCAAGGTGAGCAACCGGGCACAACTGCACAAGTTAGAGCTCAACGCTGGATGCAAAGTTTACTTGAATTGCAACAAAGTGCGGGTAGCTCATTTGAATTTATTGAGAACGTAAAATCAGATCTTTTTCCTGATGAAATCTACGTTTTCACGCCAGAAGGTCGCATTGTCGAATTACCAACGGGTGCTACTCCTGTCGATTTTGCTTATGCTGTACACACTGATATCGGTCATGCTTGTGTGGGTGCAAGGGTTGATAGGCAACCTTACCCACTATCACAATCGCTACGTACCGGACAAACGGTTGAAATTATTACCGCTCCTGGTGCAAGACCCAATGCGGCTTGGCTAAACTTTGTCGTCAGTTCAAGAGCTCGCTCTAAAATCCGACAACTGCTGAAAAACTTAAAACGTGAAGACTCTATTAATTTAGGTCGTCGTTTACTCAATCACGCATTAGGTGAGCACAAGCTTGCTGACATTTCAGCTGAAAATATTGAGCGTGAATTGAAGCGTATGAAACTTCATTCAATCGACGACTTAATGGCTGAAATTGGTTTAGGTAATACCATGAGCGTTGTTGTTGCGCGTAATTTATTGATTGATAGTCAAAATCAAGATGAAAACGCACAAACAGAAACAACCAATGATGAAACGCCTAAACTCCCAATTAAAGGCGCTGATGGCGTATTAATCTCCTTCGCTAAATGTTGCCGCCCTATTCCGGGTGATCCTATCGTTGCACATATTAGCCCAGGTAAAGGTTTGGTTATTCACCATGAATCTTGTCGTAATATTCGTGGTTACCAAAAAGAGCCTGAAAAATTCATGCCTGTCGAGTGGGATAAAGAGATCAACAGCGATTTCATTACTGAAATTAAAGTCGATATGATCAACCACCAAGGCGCTTTAGCAAACTTAACCGCAGCTATTAACGATGCTAACTCAAGTATTCAAAGTATGAATACAGAAGAGAAAGATGGTCGCGTGTATTGTGCTTTTATTCGCTTAACTGCGAAAGATAGAATTCAATTAGCCAATATCATGCGTAAACTTCGCATCATGCCAGACGTTCTGCGCGTTAGCCGTAATAAAAACTAGTCATGAATTCAATTCGATATGCCCGCATCTGCCAAATGATGGCGATGCGGCAACCTGATCTTACCGTTTGCCTTGAAGAAGTGCATAAATCCCATAATGTTGCAGCCGTTATAAGAACGGCTGATGCTGTAGGCATTCCTAAAATTCATGCTATTTGGCCTGAAGAAAAAATGCGGATGTTAGTTTCCCCCGCAGCAGGAAGTAATAGCTGGGTCAATGTAGAAACTCATCCTACTATCACAGAAGCGGTTAACGCCTTTCGTACCCAAGGTATGCAAGTTCTTGCGACTCATCTCTCAGATAAAGCAGTTGATTTTCGTGAGATTGATTACACTCGTCCAACTTGTATTATTATGGGACAAGAAAAAACGGGGATCTCACAAGATGCTATCGCACTTGCAGATCAAGATATTATTGTGCCGATGATGGGAATGGTACAATCGCTGAATGTTTCTGTCGCCAGTGCACTAATTTTATATGAAGCACAACGCCAACGTCAGGCTGCAGGTATGTATAATCGAACAGAGAGCACCTTAACAGAAGAAGAACAACAAATTCTTCTCTTTGAAGGCGGATACCCGGTATTGGCAGAAGTTTCTCGCCGTAAAGGACTGCCTCGCCCTTATATTAATGGTAGCGGTGAAATTGAAGCGCCGGAGTCATGGTGGGCGGAAATGCAAATGACACAAAAACAACTTAGGAAATTAAAAAAGACGGAGTATTGATCCCATGAAAGGAAAACTGCTTGATGCAATCCCCTTAACCACTCTTCACGGCGTAGGTGCAAGTCAGGCAGACAAGCTGGCAAAAATAGGGCTTGTGACTATTGAGGATTTGTTACTCCACCTTCCTTTGCGTTATGAAGATCAAACGCATCTTTATGCTATCAGTGATCTCCTTCCCGGTATTCCTGCCACTGTTTCTGGCGAAATCTTAAGAACTGAAGTCAGTTTTGGTCGGCGTAAAATGATGACCTGCCAAATTTCTGATGGCTCTGGAATTTTAACACTTCGCTTTTTTAACTTTACAGCGACGATGAAAAATAACCTTGCTCAAGGTAAACAGGTCACAGCTTATGGCGAAGTTAAACGAGGAAGTCGGGGCCCTGAAATTATTCACCCTGAATATAAAATCAAAGTTGCAGGCTCTGAAGTTAAACTGCAAGAAACACTCACTCCCATCTATTCAACGACAGAAGGCTTACGCCAAACATCATTACGTAAATTAATAGAACAAGCATTAGAATTACTTGATACCTGCGCTATTAACGAATTATTACCTGAGCAATTTATTCACGGTTTACCCCCATTAGCCACAGCATTACGTACACTGCATAATCCGCCTCCTGATATCGCTTTTGCTGAACTTGAGAAAGGACAGCATCCTGCGCAAAAAAGGCTAATTATTGAAGAATTGCTGGCTCACAATCTAGGTATGCTCAATGCAAGAGCTGGTGCACAATCTTATCGTGCAGAGCCATTGTTTATGCCAAATACATCAACGTTACGTCAACAATTTCTCGCCTCTCTCCCCTTTACCCCGACTAATGCACAACAACGTGTCGTCAATGAGATAGAAACAGATTTAGAAAAAGACTATCCAATGATGCGATTGATCCAAGGAGATGTAGGCTCAGGTAAAACGCTAGTTGCCGCATTAAGTGCGTTACGTGCTATTGCTAATGGTAAGCAAGTGGCTTTAATGGCACCAACAGAATTGTTAGCAGAGCAACATGCATTAACCTTTAGAAAATGGTTTGAGCCTTTTGGTATCCAAGTAGGTTGGCTAGCAGGAAAACAGAAAGGGAAAGCCCGCGAAACACAGCAAAATGCCATTGCAAATGGTGAAGTATCGATCATTATTGGAACACATGCGATTTTCCAAGAACAAGTTAAATTTCACTCTCTAGCCTTAGTGATTATTGATGAACAACACCGTTTTGGTGTGCATCAACGCCTTGCCTTATGGAAAAAAGGTGAAGAACAAGGCTTTCACCCTCATCAATTGGTGATGACAGCAACGCCTATCCCACGAACATTAGCGATGACCGCTTATGCTGATATGGACACCTCTATCATCGACGAATTACCGCCGGGGCGTACACCTGTTACTACTGTCGCTATCCCTGATACTCGCCGTAATGACATTATTGAACGCATCAGACTAGCTTGCACAGAAGAGAATCGACAAGCCTATTGGGTATGCACCTTAATTGAAGATTCTGAAGTACTTGAAGCGCAAGCTGCCCAAGTTATCTATGATGAACTTACAATAGCACTCCCTGAAATCAAAGTAGGATTGGTACATGGGCGAATGAAGCCCGCAGAGAAACAAGCTGTAATGGCGGCATTTAAAGAAAATAAGCTCCAACTTTTAGTTGCAACAACAGTGATTGAAGTTGGCGTTGACGTACCTAATGCAAGTTTGATGATCATTGATAACCCAGAACGGTTAGGGCTAGCACAATTACACCAATTACGTGGACGTGTAGGTCGAGGGGCTATCGCCTCTCATTGTGTCTTGTTGTATAAAACGCCACTCACTCAAACAGCGCATTTGCGATTGCAGGTATTAAGGGATAGCAATGATGGTTTTGTCATTGCACAAAAAGATCTCGAAATTCGTGGCCCTGGTGAGCTTCTAGGTACTAAGCAAACAGGTAATGTACAATTTAAAGTGGCTGATTTATTACGCGATCAGGGACTCATTCCTGAAGTACAACGTATTGCACGTTACCTACATGAACATTACCCTAAGCATTCACAAGCCTTAATCGAACGCTGGTTACCGACTAAAACACAGTATAGCCAAGCATAAGATCATTCTTTGCATCGCCTTAACATGCCGTTAAACTCGATTCAGCGTGATATTGAAATAGAACATCCCATAAAAAAACACCCCAATGCTGAAAACCAACAATGGGGTGCTATTTAATACAGAGATACTTCTTCAGTGATAACGGTAAAACTATCCTGCTATAGGTGTAAAGAATGGCAATAGTAGATACAGCTTGATCACTATTGCATTCACAATATCAATAAAGAACGCACCAACCATTGGTACGACTAAGAACGCTAGATGAGAAGGCCCAAAACGATCCGTAACGGCTTGCATATTGGCAATTGCCGTTGGTGTTGCCCCTAAACCAAAACCACAGTGACCCGCAGCTAAAACCGCCGCATCGTAATTTTTACCCATTACTCGGAATGTCACAAAAATAGCGTATAGCGCCATGACACCCGCTTGAACGCCAAGGATAACCAACATAGGTATCGCCAGAGATGCAAGCTCCCATAATTTCAAGCTCATTAATGCCATCGCTAAGAATAACGATAAACTTACGTTACCTAAAACGGACACAGCTCTATCAAAAACACGATAGAAACCAAGCATTGACAGGCTATTACTTAAAATAACGCCGATAAACAGGACACACACAAAGGTCGGTAATGAGAATGCAGTACCTTCTAATAATTGAGAAAGGAATGTACCCGCCATTAAACAAATCGCGATCATCGCAATGGTTTCTAACAAGACCATTGACGTGATCATTCTGCCTGTAGTGGGTTTCTCAAACGCTGTTGGCATTTCATGGTCGTCAGCGCCTAATCCTGGCGTTGGAATATTTTTGATTAAGTAGCGCGCAACAGGGCCACCAATCAATCCTCCCAAAACTAAACCAAAGGTTGCACACGCCATCGCTACTTCAGATGCACTCATGAAGCCATAGTTTTCAACAAACGTTTTACCCCAAGCCGCCCCTGTACCATGACCACCCGATAATGTAATCGAGCCTGCAAGTAATCCCATTAATGGATCAAGACCTAACATTTTTGCTAGCGCGATACCAACGGTATTTTGTACTAACAACAACCCAACAACGACAAAGACGAAAATAAAAAGCGCTTTTCCTCCGGCCTTTAAGCTCGCGAGATTTGCGTTTAACCCGATTGTTGCAAAGAAGGCTAGCATTAATGGATCTTTAAGTGACAGATCAAAACTCACTTCCCAATCCATAAAAGATTTGAATGCTAATAGAAGAACTGCAACAAGTAGCCCACCTGCAACAGGTTCTGGGATCGTATACCGTTCTAAAAAAGGAACAGATTTCACTAACTTACGTCCGATCAAGAGAACCAAAGTGGCCGCAACCAGCGTGCCATAAACATCAAGATGATACATTTATGTACCCCGTCTTATTTGTTAATTTTATATAAAAATACTACGACGCTAAGTTCATCCATAAACAACGCCAAAAGCAGGTATCCCCGATTAGAAAAAAAAACGGAGACAAACACAAGTTAAAACATATAAAAATGTGAGCGCCTCTTATGCATTTTGATAACATCATTTTCACGCAAACGATTGCTTTTGTGGCGCAGATCATTAAAATACCGTTTTTGTCGAATAAGAAATTCACACCATGGTTACTTCAGAAAATCAAAATTTGCCTAAAGATAGTGATGTTTCAGTTAAAAAAAATAGCGAGCTTCTTTTTGCTTTAGAAGAAAAACCGCCATTAGCTCAAACGCTTTTTGCCGCATGTCAGCACCTTTTAGCCATGTTTGTCGCAGTTATTACTCCCGCAATTTTAATTTGCCAAGCATTAGGACTACCGGCACACGATACCCAACGCATTATTAGTATGTCTTTATTTGCATCAGGTATTGCCTCTTTAATACAAATTCGAGCTTGGGGACCTATAGGTTCAGGATTGTTATCAATTCAAGGAACAAGCTTTAACTTTGTTGCTCCACTCATTATGGGAGGATTAGCTCTTAAAAATGGTGGTGCAGATATTCCGACAATGATGGCAGCCCTTTTTGGAACCTTAATGGTCGCCTCATTAACAGAAATCGTCCTTTCACGCGTACTTCACCTAGCAAGACGTATCATTACGCCTTTAGTTTCAGGTGTAGTCGTGATGATTATTGGTCTATCATTAATTCAAGTCGGATTAACGTCTATAGGTGGCGGTTATGCTGCTATCGAAAATAATACTTTTGGCTCGCCACAGAACTTATTGTTAGCAGGCTCTGTTCTTATCGTTATTATTTTACTTAATCGACAAAAAAATCCTTACTTACGAGTAGCTTCTTTAGTTATTGCAATGGCAGTGGGTTATGTTCTTGCTTGGGCTTTAGATATGTTACCCACACCCGCAGAACATCAAGAAACACCGCTGATCACGATCCCTGAGCCATTTTATTATGGCCTATCATTTGATTGGAATTTACTTATTCCTTTAATGCTGGTGTTTATGATCACTTCGCTAGAAACCATTGGTGATATCACGGCAACTTCTGATGTTTCAGAGCAGCCCGTCAGTGGTCCCTTATATATGAAGCGCATCAAAGGGGGTGTATTAGCTAATGGAATTAACTCCATGGTTTCAGCATTTTTCAATACCTTCCCAAACTCTTGTTTTGGCCAAAATAATGGTGTGATCCAATTAACAGGTGTTGCTAGCCGCTACGTAGGTTATATTGTTGCAGCAATGCTTGTTATCTTAGGTTTATTTCCATTCGTTGCTGAATTTGTACAAAGAATTCCTGAGCCAGTATTAGGCGGAGCCACATTAGTGATGTTCGGTACAATAGCTGCGTCTGGCGTACGTATTGTTTCTAAAGAAGCATTAAACCGCCGAGCCATCATGATCCTTGCTATTTCACTTGCGGTAGGGTTAGGCGTTTCGCAACAGCCTCAAATATTACAGTTTGCCCCTGATTGGCTAAAAACATTGCTGTCATCAGGTATTGCTGCGGGCGGTTTAACGGCCATTATTTTAAATCTAATTTTCCCACCAGAAAAATAATTATTAATTAGCAATAAACGAGTAAAGCGCTATTTTTGATTATGAAAATAGCGTTTTATTTATCATCTTTAGGCCAATGGTATTTTTATAAAAGTATGATCCTTTGAGTTACGGTAAATCTTTATCTCAAGACTGAAAATCAAAGAAAAATAAAATGACTACACCATTGAGCCCAATAAAAAATCCTGCACTCAAATACTTAAAAAGTCATCCATCTACTCAAGATTTTCATATACAAACTATTGAGCAATTTTTTACTTATCTCAAAGATTCTATTCTTTCATTATTTAATAGTGATCATAAATTTACTTATTTAGGAAATAAGCCTGTTGCTGAATTCAATTTAGAGCATATTAAAAAAGACTTAGGTACGTTTTTAACTAACCCATATCTTAATAAGCCTACAGTAGATGCTCTTAAATATTCATTTAATTACTTACAGAATCAATCTTACATTACTCCTAATCTTCACGATATTTACCGTTCTGGAAGTCTTGAACCTAATGATTTGATTTCTCAGTTAATTAACTACAGTAACAAACTTCATCAGCAAAAATTAAGTACAACAGAAGGACGACATGCTCAGTTGGTTATGAAAATACTAGGGGAAGTAAACAGTCATTTAAAACGATTACCCAATACGGGAAATCTGACATCCAGAATATCTAGCATCCTTAATAAACAAGTGAAATCTCTTTGATTTATCCGATGAATACTTGAGCATCGCCTAGTTTTCAGGCATAACTGTATAATGTTTTGATGGAGTATAAAACAGGAGAAGGGTTATGCGCTGGCTGATGAAAAGTTTGGTATCTCTGATACTTATCGTTATTTTATTTATTATTATAATTTACGCTTTTATTCAGACTCAGTGGGGCGCGCAGAAAACCAGTGAATGGCTGACACAATACACTGACTATGATATTCGCTTCTCAGGTATTGAGCATGATCTTATGCAACCCGAGCAAGTCATTGTTCATGATCTCCTCGTTAATCCTAAACAAGATAAATCGACAGTATCGGCAAAATCAGCACAAATTCGATTTAATTGGCAATTTTTTACCACCCCTTCTCATCTGCAAAAAATTACATTAGAAAATGGCAATATTGAGTTTGCAGACAAAACACCTTCAATACCCTTAAGTGCCGATATCTTACAATTTAAAAATATGGCACTAAACAGTAAAAAGAATAATTTTTCTTTTGATGCCAATAAAGTAACAGGTGGTATTACGCCATGGATCCCAACATCAACCGATTTGATAGGAGCGGGTCATTTCCAATTCTCTATTGCTAATGGCATGATAAATAATAATGAATTCAGTAATTTTATTATCTCTGGGCAATATCAGCCAAATAGTATTCAAATAGAGAAATTAGGTACTCGTCTACTTAATGGCTCACTATCTTTGAGTGGGCAATATCAAGATAATCAATGGAAATTTGATGAGGTTTATATGAATGGGTTGCGCTGGCAATCCTCGCAAACCCTTAACGAATTAATTCAGTCTCTCTCTGAATATCCTCGTATTAGTATAAGAGCACTTAATATTGTTGATTTTACTGCTGAAGGAAAACAGTGGGCAATCAGTGGCTTTGATGGGCAATTTTCTCAGTTTAGTTGGGATAAGGCTCTTTCATTTACAACTGGTGAACTCAATACAAATGATGTTGTTTTTCAAGATGAACACTTCACTGATCTTATCGCAAAACTCAACCAGCAGAACAATCAACTCAATCTAGATAGCCTCAGCCTACGCTACGAGAAAGGCTTAATTAAACTTGCTGGTCATTGGAATAAAGACAACAAAACCATCAGGATCCAAGACGCCACATTATCGGGTCTTTTATATACGCTACCTGAAAATTGGCTCACTTTTTTAGCTAAACCAATAGATGATAAGAGTAATATTCAAAATATCACTATCGAACAGTTATCTATCAATCAATCCATTTTGATTGATATCACGCCAGAATTTCCATTCCAATTCACGAATTTAACAGGAAAACTGCAAAATTTAGTAATTGCAAAAGAAGGTGAATGGGGATTATGGCAAGGCTCAGCGGTATTTAATGCTGATAGTGGTACATTAAATCGTATTGAATTACGTCGCCCTGATTTAAAAATTGTCACTCAACAAGATAACGCTATCGTTGAGCAATATTCAGCATTTATTGGTGATGGCATTGTTCGGGGTTCAGCTGGTTTAGTGCAATCTAACCAACAGCGCCAATTTTCACTTATTGCTAATGGATTAAATGTACCTTTATCAATACCTTACACATTAGGTTTCAAAACAACCTACTCTGACGAAGTAGGCCAATTCACACTAAAACTGAAAGGTGATTTACGTTCAAACCCAGTGGAATCAACGCTTAATGGTACATTAACTGGAAGTAAAGGTGAGCAACAAATACTCAACTCAGTGATACAAAATGGCGAAATAATTAATCACCTATAATATTGATCTTTCGCAGGAGCACAGATTGCTCCCTTTATAAAAAGCGTTACAATGCGCTATTGCCTTTTTCTTTATTGTGGAGTTTTCATGTCTGACGAAGATTTTTCCCCTGAAAAAATATCTTTAAATGTGTTTCAACAATCTCCTTTAACTGCACTTGAAGATAACAGTACACTGCTTGTGTGTGATGACAACAAAACTCCGTTGTTCTATTGCCTTTCTAAAGAAGACTATGATGCATTGATTGAGCGAGTTATGGATGCCGAACTTGCAGCGATCGTACTTGAACGTCGCCAAAATAAATTAGATGAGCTTGATTTAGACTAAATTTATCGATGTGTAATTTGTCTTAAATAGAACAAACAAAAAACACCCTTTCAGGTGTTTTTTTGTTTTTATCATATCTTTACAGATGAGATTAACGTTTTTTCTTTTTACGACCTGGCTGAACAAAACGCTTACGGGAATTATTTTCCGTTTCTTTAGTTTTTGTTTGAGGAATATGAATACCCAATGCTTTTGCATTACTACTGATTTGTTTTTTCGGCTTATTTTGCTTTGGCTTTGGCGGTGCTTCAGACGTTGATTTTTCAATCGCTTCAAATAAGGTAATTAATTCATCATCGGTCAAATCACGCCATTCACCAACAGGCAATCCTGATAAGCTCACATTCATAATACGAATGCGTTCAAGCTTAGTGACTTCATAACCAAAATATTCACACATACGACGAATTTGACGATTTAACCCTTGAACTAAGGTAATACGAAACACCATCGGCGCTTCTTTCTTAACCTTACATTTCTTGGTTTTTTGTCCCATGATAGGAACACCAGCCCCCATTCCATGAATAAATTCATCTGTGATCGGCTTATTCACTGTCACAAGGTACTCTTTTTCATGATCATTACCTGCACGTAGGATTTTATTCACTAAATCGCCGTGGTTAGTCAGGAAAATCAATCCTTGTGAATCTTTATCTAAACGCCCAATTGGGAAAATACGGGTACTGTGGTTAACATAGTCAACAATATTATCTTTTTCGCCATCATCTGTGGTACTGACAATTCCCACTGGCTTATTCAGTGCAATCAAAACCAGCTCAGAGTTATCCTGTGCTTCAATTAATCGACCATTGACTTTGACTTCATCGCCAGCAAATACTTGGTCGCCAATACTGGCGCGTTTGCCATTAATAAGGACAAGTCCTTGCTCAATATAACGGTCAGCCTCACGGCGTGAGCAGATCCCGCTTTCACTGATATATTTATTAAGACGAGTAGATAAATTGGTGTCCATGCTTCCCTCCGTAAACTGCGAAATATACATCAATTGGATAGCGATAGAAACACTATAAAATAAGCATCAAAGCATAGATTGATTATCCCCACGCTTTAACGTAAAAAAAATAACAAAAATGTTGGTAAGAATGGTAAAAAATAGATTAAATTCAATGAATTAAATAAAATACACTTAACACTGCTTATTTTGTGAAGGTAAAACAATATAAGTACCACTAAAAACAGCACCGACGCCTTCATCACCACAAATATCAACATCTAACTTAATGCGAGCCTTACTGCCCTTCGCTAATCGCCCTAAATCCCCACTTAAATTCTCCATATCAGCAACGGCCGCAGGACGCCCTGATACAGGTTTGCGATAACGAATATGAGCATCCACTAGCACAATATCACCTTGCAACTTATGCTCGCGCATTAATAGCCAAATCAATCCCCAACCTGTTAATGTTGCGAGTGAAAATTGGCTGCCTGCAAAAATAGTGTGATGAGGGTTTTGGTTTCCCGCTTCTGGGATAGTGGTATAAAAACGAGTTCCCGTATATTGAGTAATACGTAATCCCATTTTCTCACTTAAAGGAATATGTTGGTGCCACTGTTTTTGTAATTCAGCACACCAATCTGGTCGATGAAGAATGTCATCTAAAGACTCAATACTTTTTTTCATAAAAAAGTGCTTAATGGGTGTGGTTTGAGGGCCAGTGACTAGACCACAATTTTCATAACCCAATTTTTCAAAGAAGTTTACAGACTCTTCTCTTGCACTACACACGATCCGTTTTATACCTTCTTGGCGAGCCAATGATTCTAGCGCCATGGCAACAAGAGTGCCTAAACCTTTACCTTGTACATCTGTGCGTACTGCCATAAAGCGGATAGCGCCTTCGTTATCCGCATTAATATAAAGTCGTCCAATCGCGACAGGTTGTCCCGTTTCATCGACAACCATTTGATGATGAGCAAAGGTATCATAACCGTCTTTTTCAGAGCCTTCAGGTTGATGTAGAGGCTTACGAAGCATTTCCCAGCGAAAAGCATAATAGGCATCAAATTCCGCCTCGGTTTTTGGGGTTCGTAAATGGTACATATCTGAGCTCCTTTTAACATCACTACATGTTCGACGTTATACCTGCAACCAAAAGGTGACTGGACCGTCATTAGTCAGTGTGATTTGCATATCCGCGGCGAATTGGCCTGTTTGTGTTTCTAAACCTTGCTGCTGACATTGTTCTATAAAGTAGTGGTAGAGGTTTTTCGCTAATTCAGGAGGCGCACCATTCGAAAAACCAGGGCGCATTCCTTTTTGTGTTTCTGCGGCTAGTGTGAATTGAGAGACGACTAATAAACTGCCACCTGCTTGTTGCACATTTAGATTCATTTTGTCATTTTCATCACTAAATATGCGATAACCGCATACTTTTTCACATAATCTTTTGGCTTTCTGTTCGTTGTCATCTTTCTCTACACCTAATAAAACCAACAAACCTTGATTAATAGCGCCGACTGTTTCACCTGCAATATCTACTTTTGCCTGTGTCACTCGTTGAATTAACGCGATCATACTCTCTCCAAAATAAATCAATAAAAAAGGATAACAAATTCAATCTGTTGTTATCCTTACAATAGCATTATTCTTCTACAGGGAGAGAAAAATCATAATCTTTGAAATAATCAATGACAGTTTGTTTATCAATGACATGTACACCTTTCATACCCACAGCAATGGCAGCATCAACATTGGCTTTCACATCATCAAAGAAAACGGCATCTTGTGCTTCAATGTCTTCAGACTGTAAAACATACTTATAAATTTCAGGATCAGGTTTTCTCATACCGATATCTTGAGATAGATAGAGGAAATCGGCTGAGGCTGCTATTTCAGGATAGTGTTCTGGCCAGTAATTTTGATGTAAGCGATTAGTATTTGATAACACCACAACCCGATGTCCTTGCTCTCTTAATTTATTCATTATATCAATGACTTCAGGGCGTAATGCGACGAAAATAGCTTGCCATCCTTCAGCAAACTGTTCAAAGCTTAAATTCATTTCTAATTCTGAACTGATTTCTTCTGCAAACTCGATGTCTGTAATATTGCCGCGTTCGTGTAATTTAAAGATCTCTCCTGTGGTGAAGTTCTTTTTTATGTTCGCTAATGGAACACCACTGAGTTTACTCCATACTGCGAATACCCGGTTAAAATCGATATCAATAATCACATTACCCATATCAAAGATATAAAGCATAAATCCTCTCCATAATAGAAAACTCATTTTACTTTAATCATAAATCGCTTTACTGAACAGGCTTAAACACTAAAAAAGTACAATAATCACACTTAATTTTTTGTAAAACATAAAACCAGAATAGGTAAAGACGAAAAGTGAGGCTAAAAGCATCATTATCTATAATGCATAATAGGGTGGATGATGGCTTTTGATATTGATACCAGAAAAAAATACTTAAATTGTAAATGCAGCTTGAGGAATAAAAGGTAAGAAAAGAGAGGCAGGAAGAGAAAAACTTATGCGGTGGCAAATTTTCCACCGCATTCGTCTAATAGTACAACTAGTACCACATACTCTAAATAATTTAAGTTACAGCTAGGCGACTAGTTAAACGCAACCAACTCTGTAACTTGAAGTATGACGAGTATAAACTCAGGGCGCTAACGCGCCCTAAGAATTATGTTATCAGAATAACGAATTAGTCTTTGCTACGGTAAGCACGACGACGATCGTTTTCTGACAGATAACGCTTACGCAGACGGATAGACTGCGGAGTAACTTCAACTAACTCATCGTCATCAATAAATTCTAATGCTTGTTCTAATGTTTGTTTCAGGTGTGGAGTCAGCGTTGTCGCCTCATCTGTACCAGAAGCACGCATGTTAGTCAGCTTTTTACCCGTCAAGCAGTTTACTGTTAAGTCATTAGAGCGAGTATGAATACCAATCACTTGGCCTTCATAAACTTCTGCACCATGAGTAACGAATAATTTACCGCGGTCTTGTAAGCTATACAGTGCGTAAGCAACGGCTTTACCTTGGCCATTAGAGATCATAACACCGTTATTACGGCGACCGATTTCACCTGGACGAACATCATCATAGTGACTGAATGTTGCATACAGTAAACCAGTACCTGATGTCATGGTCATAAATTCAGTACGGAAACCAATCAGACCACGGCTAGGGATAATGTAGTCTAAACGTACACGTCCTTTACCATCTGGTTGCATATCACGCATTTCGCCTTTACGCTCACCCATCGCTTGCATCACATCACCTTGGTGTTGCTCTTCAATGTCGATAGTAACTTGTTCGAAAGGCTCTTGTTTACGGCCGTCAATATCACGGAAGATAACTTTAGGACGAGATACACCTAATTCGTAACCTTCACGACGCATATTTTCAATCAGAACTGACAGGTGAAGCTCACCACGACCTGATACACGGAATGCATCTGGATCTTCGGTTTCTTCTACACGTAATGCTACGTTATGGACTAACTCTTTTTTCAGACGATCTAAAATCTGACGAGAAGTCACAAACTTACCTTCACGACCACAGAAAGGTGAAGTATTAACACAGAAATACATGCTAACAGTTGGTTCATCAACGGCTAATGCAGGTAATGCTTCAACAGCACCTGTTTCGCAGATCGTATCAGAAATATTCAGTTCGCCTAAGCCTGTGATTGCGATGATATCGCCAGCTTCTGCTACTTCAACTTCGATACGTTCTAAGCCTAAGTGACCTAACACTTTACCGACTTTACCATTACGAGTATTACCTTCGCTATCGATGATGGTAACTTGCTGGTTAGGTTTAACCTTACCACGCTTGATACGACCGATACCGATAACACCCATGTAGTTGTTGTAGTCCAACTGAGAAATTTGCATCTGGAATGTACCTTCCAGATCAACTTTTGGTGGCTCTACATATTTGACAATAGCTTCGTATAACGGAGTCATATCTTCAGCCATATCATTGTAATCTGTTCCCGCAATACCGTTTAATGCAGATGCATAGATAATTGGGAAATCAAGTTGTTCGTCAGTTGCGCCTAAGTTTACGAACAGGTCAAATACCTGATCAACAACCCAGTCTGGACGCGCACCAGGGCGGTCAACTTTATTGATAACAACAATTGGTTTTAAGTTGTTAGCAAACGCTTTTTGTGTCACAAAACGAGTTTGTGGCATTGGGCCATCCATCGCGTCAACCAGCAATAGAACGCAGTCTACCATAGACATAACGCGTTCTACCTCACCACCGAAGTCGGCGTGTCCTGGGGTATCTACGATATTGATACGATAGTCATTCCATTTAATCGCTGTATTTTTCGCAAGAATAGTAATTCCGCGCTCTCTTTCGAGATCATTTGAGTCCATCACGCGCTCAGCAACGGTTTCACGTTCGCCGAACGTACCAGATTGCTGTAGTAATTTATCGACGATAGTTGTTTTACCATGGTCAACGTGGGCGATGATGGCGATATTACGCAAGTTTTCGATCACAAAATTTGCCTCAGGCATTGTAGAAATAAGCGCAGTATTGTACACGCTTTAGACGAGAGACTAAACAAGATCACAATAATGATTGCTTAACAATATGCAATTAATTGAATTGTGATCCTTTTCACGCCTCAGAATTTAGTAGCATCTGTTCGATTGCACCAAAATAGTGCAACTAATTAGGCTTAATTTGCACCAACTTTGTGCAATAATTAAAAAATCACAGGAGATATTCTACACTAAACTTCATCAATACAGTATATATCCCTTTTTAGATAAGTTGGCATGCTTTTCGCAATAGAATTTAGGTGAGCAAAAAATTCACCGAAAAATGTGTAAGGCCACTGCACTCAATAAAACCATTCGCCAGGAGAGTTCCTATGTCCCTTGAACATGTGTTATCCATGATTGAAGAACATAAAGTTAGATATATTGACTTACGTTTCACTGATACCCGCGGTAAAGAACAACATCTTACTATTCCGGCTCATCAGATTAACGATGATTTCTTTGAAGAAGGAAAAATGTTCGATGGTTCTTCTATTGGTGGCTGGAAAGGCATCAACGAATCAGACATGGTACTGATGCCAGATGCAACAACCGCAATGCTTGACCCATTTTTCCAAGATCCAACTCTGATTATTCGCTGTGACGTTTTAGAACCTGGCACAATGCAAGGTTACGATCGCGACCCTCGTTCTATCTCAAAACGCGCTGAACACTATTTAAAATCAAGTGGTATCGCAGACACAGTGCTGTTTGGACCAGAGCCAGAATTCTTCCTGTTTGATGATATTCGTTTCAAAAACGATATTTCAGGCGCTTCTTACGCTATCAATGATATTGAAGCTGCATGGAATACAAATACCAAATATGAAGACGGCAACAAAGGTCACCGCCCAATGGTTAAAGGGGGTTATTTCCCACTACCACCAGTCGATTCATCACAAGATATTCGTTCTACTATGTGTAACATCATGGAAGAAATGGGCTTAGTTGTTGAAGCTCATCACCATGAAGTAGCAACTGCGGGTCAAAATGAAGTGGCTACTCGCTTTAATACTATGACCAAAAAAGCAGATGAAACCCAAATTTATAAATACGTGGTACAAAACGTCGCTCACGTATTTGGTAAAACAGCAACCTTTATGCCAAAACCATTAGTTGGTGATAATGGTTCAGGTATGCACTGCCATATGTCACTGTCCAAAAACGGTGTAAACCTGTTTGCAGGCGACAAATACGGCGGATTATCTGAAATGGCGCTGTATTACATCGGCGGTATTATCAAACATGCTCGTGCATTAAATGCATTTACTAACCCAACCACTAACTCTTACAAACGTTTAGTTCCGGGTTTTGAAGCACCTGTAATGCTAGCTTACTCTGCACGTAACCGTTCAGCATCAATTCGTATTCCAGTTGTTGCTAGCATGAAAGCGCGCCGTATTGAAGTGCGTTTCCCAGATCCGCTAGCAAACCCTTACCTTGCGTTTGCTGCACAGTTAATGGCGGGTCTTGATGGAATTATCAATAAAATTCATCCTGGTGATGCTATGGATAAAAACCTCTATGACTTACCACCAGAAGAAGCGAAAGAGATCCCAACTGTCGCAGGTTCATTAGAAGAAGCATTAAATACATTAAATACAGATCGTGAATTCTTAACTCGCGGTGGTGTATTTACTGATGATGCTATTGATGCTTATTTAGAATTATTACGTGCTGATGTTCAACGTGTACGTATGGCTCCACATCCTCTTGAATTTGAAATGTATTACAGCGCTTAAGACTATTTTTACTAATAAACACTTAAGCCAAGATGTAAAACTGTTTTTTTTGCCGTGAAGCTATTTTGCCCATCTTCGGATGGGCACTTTTCTCCCACTTAAGGAGTCAGTCTTTTCACTTACGCATTGGTTCATTAATGTAATAAAGGTAAGATGCACTAAAATGGTGCAATGGGGTATTCAATATGGAAACGGCAGACTTACCTGACAACACATTAATTTTAGACTCACTAATACACTCTGTATTGGTTATCAATAAAGAGTTTATTATTTGCTACGCAAATCATTCTGCGTTACAGGTTTTAGCACAAAGCCGTCGAAAATTATTTGAAACGCCTTTCACTGCCCTTTTCAGCTATTACTCTTTTGACGCTGATTTAATGCGTGAAACGTTAGCGAATGGACAAAGCTTTACCGACAATGAAGTGATATTGGTTATTAATAACCAATCACACACAATGTCGCTCAGTGCCCAACCTATTTCCGAGCAACATATTTTGCTGGAACTGGCGCCTATGGATAGTCAACGCCGGTTAAGCCAAGAGCAGATCCAACAAGCCCAGCAAATGGCTGCTAGGGAATTGGTTAGGGGGCTGGCACATGAAATTAAAAATCCGTTAGGAGGATTACGAGGCGCGGCTCAGTTGCTGGCAAAATCCTTACCTGATCCTGCCTTAACGGAATACACGCAAGTCATTATTGAACAAGCTGATCGCCTACGTGTGCTGGTGGACAGATTACTCGGGCCTCAACATCCAGGGACAAAAACACATCAGAGCATTCACCATGTTGTTGAGCGCGTTGCTCAGCTTATTTCACTCGAATGCCCTGAAAATGTCACCTTGCTAAAAGATTACGATCCGAGCTTACCTGAGTTATCACATTACCCAGACCAAATAGAACAAGTACTCCTAAATATTACACGCAATGCGTTACAAGCCGTTGAAAAAACAGGAGGGACGATTATTTTACGTACCCGTACTGCTTTTCAAGTCACACTTCATGGCGAACGCCATCGCCTTGTTGCTCGCATTGATGTGATTGATACCGGTGATGGTATTCCTCCTCATCTGCAAGATACGCTTTTTTATCCCATGGTTAGTGGTCGAGAAGGTGGCAATGGGTTGGGATTATCTATTGCACGCAATTTAGTGGATCAGCATGCAGGTAAAATTGAATTTACTAGTTGGCCCGGAAATACTGAATTTTCTATTTATTTACCAATTAAGTAGGAGATAACCAATGCAAAAAGGAAATGTATGGGTTGTTGATGATGACAGCTCTATTCGCTGGGTACTTGAACGCGCTATTTCACGTGAAGGTCTGTTATGTAAAACCTTTGAACATGCGAATGATGTACTTAATGCACTTAATGCAGAAATACCTGATGTATTGTTATCAGACATTCGCATGCCTGATATTGATGGTTTATCTCTTCTAAAAATAATTAAAGAACAATATCCAGCTCTGCCCGTGATTATTATGACGGCACATTCTGATCTGGATGCTGCTGTTAATGCCTATCAACAAGGGGCATTTGATTACTTACCAAAGCCGTTCGATATCGACGAAACGTTAGCATTAATTGATCGCGCCATTACTCATTATCGAGAGCAAAAACAACCAAATACCAATGATACTTCATTGCAATCAGTTTCAGATATGATTGGCGAAGCACCTGCAATGCAAGAAGTTTACCGTATTATTGGTCGGCTCTCTCGCTCTTCAATTAGTGTGCTGATTAATGGGGAATCAGGGACAGGGAAAGAATTAGTGGCACATGCATTACATCGCCACAGTCCAAGAGCTTCCTCTCCTTTTATTGCCTTAAATATGGCAGCCATTCCTAAAGACTTGATTGAATCAGAGCTTTTTGGTCACGAAAAGGGCGCATTCACAGGAGCCTCTCAAGTACGTCAAGGCCGATTTGAACAAGCGAACGGTGGCTCTCTGTTTCTTGATGAAATTGGCGATATGCCTCTCGATATTCAAACACGTTTACTGCGGGTCCTTGCTGAAGGGCAATTTTATCGAGTCGGTGGTTATGCTCCTGTAAAAGTCGATGTGCGTATTATTGCCGCTACACATCAAGATTTAGAAAAACGAGTTCAAGCGGGCGATTTTCGTGAAGATCTCTATCATCGACTCAATGTAATACGCATTCAGTTACCTCCATTACGCGATAGAACCGAAGATATTCCCAGTCTAGCGCGCTATTTTCTACAAAAAACAGCTAAAGAATTAGGTGTCGAAACCAAAGCGCTTCATCAGCAAAGTTTGCAAATAATGATGGAATACAACTGGTCAGGTAACGTCAGACAATTAGAGAATGTGTGTCGCTGGTTAACGGTAATGACGGCAAGCCAAGAGATTATGCCTCAAGATTTACCACAAGAAATTCGCCAACCTGATGAGAAAGCTAAAAATATCAGTCGAATTGCTTCTTCTCAACATTGGTCACAACATCTTTCATTATGGGCAGATGAAGCATTAGGGGAAGGGAAAAAAAACATCTTAACAGATGCCCTACCTCAATTTGAACGCACGCTATTACTTAGTGCCTTGGCATACACACAAGGGCATAAACAAGATGCGGCAAGGTTATTAGGTTGGGGTAGAAATACATTAACCCGCAAATTAAAAGAGTTAGGGATAGAGGAATATTGATCCTCTATCCCCTTCATCGATTAAATAACACGCGAGAATTGACGTTGGCGCATTTGATTTCGTAAATAGGTATCAAAACACATACAGATATTACGAATAAGCAAACGTCCTCGTGGTGTAACTTGAATACCATCTGCTGTTATTTCAACTAAACCATCATCCTTCATTGGCACAAGTAATTCTAAATCTTCTTTAAAATAGTCATGGAAGACAATATTGTGCATTTTTTCAATATCAGAAAAACGCAGACTAAAATTACAAATTAAGGTTTTAATTACATCTCGACGAATACAATCATCATTAGTCAGAGATAAACCACGCCATAGTGCATTCCCTTCACTATTTACACGCGCATAATATTCTTTCAATACTTTTTCATTTTGCGCATAGTTATCGCCTAACATACTTATTGCAGAAACTCCCATACCTAATAAGTCACACTCTTCATGAGTGGTATAGCCTTGGAAATTACGATGTAAAATACCTTTGCGCTGAGCAACTGCTAATTCGTCATCAGGTTTAGCAAAGTGATCCATACCAATAAACTGATAGCCGTTTGTTGTCAGCGTAGAAATTGTTTCTTGTAATATTTCTAATTTTTCTTCAGCTAAAGGGAGGTCTTCATCTTTAATTTTACGCTGAGCAGCGAATAAATTAGGTAAGTGTGCATAATTGAAAACACTCAATCTATCAGGTGATAATTCAATAACGCGTTTTAATGTAAAGGCAAAACTCTCTTTGGTTTGCTTAGGTAAACCATAAATTAAGTCAATGCTGGTGGAGTGAAAACCCACTTCACGCGCACGCTCTACCAATGCAAAAATAAACGCTTCATCTTGCTCTCGATTGACTTTTTGTTGTACTTCTTTATTGAAATCTTGTACGCCCATACTTAGGCGATTAAATCCTTCATGACGCAGATGGTCGATAACATCTAGCTCAATTTCACGGGGATCGATTTCAATAGAGAGTTCTGCATTATCAACAAAATAAAAATGGTGACGTAATAGCGAAACCAATCGGCTAATTTGCTGCTTATCCAGAAAAGTAGGTGTACCCCCACCCCAATGCATCTGAGTCACTTTTCTGTCTTTAAAATAACAAGCCCTGTTAATAATTTCTTTTTCTAAAACATCAAGATATTCATCTGCCTTATGTTTATGCCGCGTAATAATTTTATTACAGCCGCAGAAATAACACAGCTTATGGCAGAAAGGGATATGAATATAAAGCGATAAAGGGCGCTCAAGATAACGTTGAGTCGCTTTGATAAAATCATCATCGCCATATTGCTGATTAAACTCTAATGCTGTTGGGTATGATGTATAGCGAGGACCTGAATAGTTATACTTATGGATCAGGTCAAGATCCCAAATAATTGTTTGTTCTGACATGCCTCTACCTTCCAAAAGTGAACAGCTGATATTTCATACCAGCAAACAGACATTATGAATATCTGAAAGAATAGTGTAACCAATAAATCGGGAACTGAATATGATCGAAAGGGGTATCGTATAAATCCCTTTCTTCTTATTGATAGGCGATAACACTCAAATATACGACGTGATGTAAATCACATTATGTAAAAATAATCTTATCCATTAAAGATATTCATGAATAAATTAAGTTTATTCAATACGTTAGTAATTTCAATTCATCGTGAAATATCAGAAGAAAACTTTCACACCGAGTTTAAAACGATATATTACTCAAAATACGATTTAAATTAATTAAATATCTCGTTATATTAGTTTTATTATTCTTTTATTCCCTCTTAATTCGATGATTATAATAATAGTAACAATTATATCTTTACCTAAATTATAATATTACATATCCTAGAGACAAACATTGATTAATATCCAACTAAGTCGTGTTTTGATTTAAATTTGAGGCTCATTTAAAGAATAAAGGTCGCTATATTACAAGGAAAGATAGCATCCCCCATACCTTATCTTATTCTAATTGACGTTTCTCTTATTTAATCAGTCTCTTTTATATACCCGAATTATGGATTATTAACCACGGAAGGAAACGGACTAGCAACCAAGGATGGTTTATCTCTTCAATAACAATTCATCTCTTTTATTCACTCTTCTATTTCACGCTTATCTTACAATAAATATATGTAGTATTACCTAGCATCAAATAAGAATAATTATTATTTATTACTTATAAATAAAATAAGGCTCTACTTATTCTAAAGTTAATAAGCAGAACCTTTCTCTTTATTATACTTATTTTATAGCATTTATTTATTCTGCTTCTTTACCATAATTAGGAGAACGAGGGCCATACAAAATGCCATTCGCATTTCCAGCAGAAAGTAAACGGATACTGGTTATACCTGCAATTTGATAGCTTTTATCTGATACTGTATTCACGATTTGATTCACAACCGCTGAAACCAGCATCCCGACTAAACTACCCGATGAGCCTTCTGTTTCTGTACTTGATGCCGTTGCAGAGCTGCTCCACAGCACACCACCATTACGAAGATCAACAAGCTTAGCAGCAACAGTAACTCTCGTATCACTAGAAATAATTTGATATGACGTTCCAAATTCTGTGATATCTAAGTATAAAACAGCATCAGCACCAAAGATTTCACGTAATTTATTAGGACTTACTGCATGAATATCTCCTGCCATGGATAAGCCATTTTGCTTAAATGTCTCTTCAACAACAGCAACAGGGAACACGTAATATCCTGCTTCCGCCAATGGATATGTCACTTGAGATAAGAAACTGTGTCCAGCTCCAACTTCTGTTGTATGGTTTTGAGGCACCAAGACTAAAATGCTTTTTGGTTTACTCTGTTTAAATGCGGAGTAATCTGTTTTAACAGGCTGGGTACAACCCGTTAATACCAGAGCAAAAGCCAAACAAATTAAAGTGAATAAGCGACTCATTTTTGCATTCCTTTATTTTTCATCAGGCGATCCATAAATTCCGCTGATTCTGGGTAAAGTGCTTTCTCTTCGCTAAATTCAGCCATAGCTAAATCTAACGCACCCGTTGCACCGTATAACATACCTAAATGTGCATGTAATCCCGGAGGAATACCTAATGATTTGGCACGAGAAAGCTCAATGCTTTTCTTTAATGCATCGATTTGTGCTTGAGGATCACTTTCACTTTGTTGATAGTACTGATACACCACTTGTTGATAACTATCCCAGTTATAAAGTGGTTTAGGGCCACTTGCACAGCCCGTCAGCAATAATGCCCCCAAAACAAGGCTTATTAATGATTTAGACATCGTTATATCCTTATAAAATGTGCACTATTTTGAAGGCTGCCAAGCATTGCTTTCAATACCTGCAACTAAGTTATTAACCGCTTCACGAATAGCTAAATCAAGCACTTTACCGTTAAGTGTTGAGTCATAGCTTGCTGTTCCACCAAACCCAATGATTTCACGATTAGAAAGCTCGTATTCGCCCGCACCTTGAGATGAGAACACCACTTCTGAGGTATTCACATTCACAACGTTTAAGTTCACTTTGGCATAAGCAACTTGTGTTTTACCCCGGCCTAAAATACCGAATAATTGACGATCACCAACTTCTTTACGGCCAAATTCAGTGACATCGCCTGTGATAACATATGTTGCACCTTTTAACTGTTGGCTTTGTCCTTTAATGCCAGCTTCTTCTTTTAATTCAGATAAGTTAGCTCTATCTAATACATTAAAACGCCCTGTTTGCTGTAAGTGCGTCATTAAAATCGTTTTGGATTGATTTCCTAATCTATCAACTCCATCAGAGAATATTCCATTCATATAACTAGAACGGTTATCAAATTTACCAATAGAAATAGCGCTCTTAGTGCCTGTATAAGTTGTGTTATAGGTTGCAACTTTAGCAACTTCTAAAGAACGTGAAGATTCTGATGCACACCCTGCAAGTAATGATGTAGAAACCAAAATCAAACCAAGTGATAATTTATTTAAATTCATATTAATAACCCAATAAAGGTGAAATAAACCTATAGATATTCATTCTATTAATTGAAGTAGAGTTGATATAAACGGAAATAATAATTTTCAGTTTTAGCTCATAAAGCCCACACTTATAAACCTCAGTAATAATAAGGTTAAAAGATAAATCAGCTCTTATTTATAATATAAAGGCAATCAGCGACGGGGAGAATAGAAGATGGGCGATAAAAATAATAACAAATAAATATAGAGATAAAATAGAGAATGCTTTACCTATTATTTTATCAATATCCCTTAAGTCAGTTTAAAATTGAACTTATAAAAAAATGAAAAAGAATTTGTATGACGCTGCTATTTAATTAGTTTTTATAAATATCTTTATCTAAAAAAACATCTAAATAACGTGTAATCATAACCACCCGTAAAACGGGTGGTTTGCTCTTGCCCTATAAGGGCTTGTTACCGACTGCGCCTAAATGACGCTGCTTTCTCTTCGTTCAAGCTCAGTGTCTTTGCTACTTTGGCTTACCCCTTGAAGGGGTTTTCATATTCTTTATTGCTCAATTTATCCGAGATTAAATTCGACTTTTCTTGCTCTCTGATATACTTTTGAATTGTGGCTTCATTGAGTCCAACTGTTGTGACATAGAACCCTTCCGCCCAAAACTTTCTGTTGCCAAATTTATATTTGAGATTGGCATGTCTATCAAAGATCATCAACGAACTTTTATCTTTCAAATATCCCATGAAGCTTGATACGCATATCTTCGGTGGAATACTCACTAACATATGAACATGATCTGGCATAAGGTGCCCTTCGATTATTTC